>DASZSN010000018.1:0-5850 GCA_035548655.1 Minisyncoccota bacterium | reverse complement strand
ATGCTTGGGCTCTTTGCGTTCTTGATTACATCGTTTGCAAAGCAACAGCACAAACTCATCAAGCTCTTTCTCGCATCGTTCATCGGCTCGGTGGCGACGCTTCTCTTGCAGGTGATTCTCTTTCTCTCCCAGCATGTGTCGTTCATCGCAAAATACTTTGGTCACATTTCTTCACAGGGGACGCTCGTCGGCAGCTGGGTTGATTTTGCTTACTTTGTCACCTTTACATTCCTCCTGTCACTCCTTGTTTCGGAAGTACTTTTACCGAGAGGATTTTTCAAGTACCTCTCCATTTTCGGCATGGTGCTCTCGATTATCATCCTCGCATTCCTCAACTTCAAGACATCGTGGGTGATTGTTATCGTTGTCTCACTGCTCGTGTTCGTATACAAATCTTCTGTTGAACGATCGCTTGCGCGATTGCTCGGACACATGGAACCATCATCGGATGCTATGGAAACTGCTCCGCAACAAGGATTCCCGATTATCTCCTTTATCGGACTGCTGATCGGCCTCTTCTTCTTTCTCAGTAGTGCGTCGCTCGGTGCCTCGCTTGCGCGAACCGCCGGAGTGAACTTTGCCGATGTCCGCCCGTCACTTGGTACCACCACACATGTGATGCGCGCGACTCTTGCGCATAGCCCCATCTTTGGCGCAGGCCCGGGACGATTTGGCGAAGTATGGAACCTCTACCACCCGACCGCCATCAACCAGACCATCTTTTGGAATAGCGCGTTTGACAGCGGGTTCAGTCTTGCGGAAACTGTTGCCACCACCAACGGCCTTCTCACGGTACTTGCGCTTCTCGCCGCGTTTGTGTTCGCGATCATCCAAGGATTCAAACTCTTTACGAGCAACTATCCCGATCAGTTCAGTCGCTTCATCGCGGTGACATCACTTATCATGCTCATCGCATTTCTCGGACTGTTCTTGTTCGCTTCTCCAAACCTTGTGCTTGTTGTGATGGGATTTATGTACCTCGGATTTTTGGTCGGCATCTCGTCACTTGTCGGCAGAACACCGACGCTGTCGCTGAACTATCTGCGTGATCCGCGCATGAGTTTCTTTGCGATTCTCATCCTGGTCGTTGGCGCAATGGTTGGATTTTCGGCGGTGTACTTTGCAGGAAATAAATTTGCAAGCGTCATCTCGTATAATCGCGCATTGATTGCAAGTGACTTTACCACTGCGGAGCGTCGAATCAATCGTGCCATCACTGCGTCTCCCAATGATGTGTATTGGCGTACGCGCGCGGCACTTTACAGCAGTCAGTTTGCCAACGCCGCCGCGGCGCAAAATCCTGATTCGGGGACACTGCAGGGATACTTTACCCAAGCCGAGCAGAGCGCGCAGGCGGCTGTAGCGTGGGACAAGGGAGATGCTTCAAACTGGCTCGCCCTAAGCCAAGTCTATGCGCTTGTCGCCGCCGGCAACAATGCCGACGCGTACAAAAATGCCAAATCCGCCGCGGATGAAGCGATGACGCGCAGTCCGAACAATCCGGCAGCGTTTCTCAATGAAGCACAGATTGCTCTCACTCAAAAAGATGTCGATGCCGCATCGAAGTTCATCGACAGTGCGCTTGCGCTGAAAGCTGACTACCTCGATGCATATGTGCTTCGCGCGCAAATCAAGGCCGCACAAGGAAACAGTCAAGGAGCGCGAGATGAGATCGCCAACTACACCAAGGCGGCTCCGTTCGACAGTCAAGGGTATGTTCTTCTCGGTAACACCGAGCTTAACCTCAAAGATTATCAAGCCGCACTCGACGCGTTTGCTCGCGCTCGACAGCTTGCACCAAATGATCCGAGTGTGTATCTCGCCTACATCAACGCACTTACGCTCACCGGGCAAAAAGACCAGGCGATCACCGAACTTCAGAATTTCCAGAAACTCTTCCCCAACATCCAAGGGGTCCAAGATCAAATCAATCGCTTGAAGTCAGGGACAACCACCGCGCCGACTTCTGATGCCACTTCCACCACCGACACGTCAAAGACTCCGACACCAACGAAAAAATAGTACACTGATACGACATGGTCTCACGCCTCCTCAAGTTTCTCAATCGAGACATCGTATCCATGAATCAGGCTGCCTTTGTCTTGGCGGTCTTTTCTGTTCTGTCGCAATTGTGTGGACTTCTGCGCGACCACCTACTGGCGTCTCGTATCGGTCCCTCGCTTCACCTCGATGTCTACTACTCCGCCTTTCGCATTCCGGACTTCATCTATAACTCGTTCGGTGTCCTCTTTTCGGTGACCGTCCTCATTCCGTTCATTACAGACATCGTGAAGCGGGATAGCGAACACAAGACCACGCATGGCATCAAGAAATTTCTCGACAGTATTTTCTCCGTATATTTTTTGGGGATGGTGATACTCTCGCTCGTTGTGGCAATCATGATGCCACTCCTCACCAAACTCACCGCACCGGGATTTAGCGCGCTCCAACAGCACGAGCTCATCACGTTCTCTCGTATCATGTTGCTCTCACCGTTTCTTTTCGGACTCTCAAGTCTGCTCTCCTCGTTTGCACAGGTACAAAAAAAGTTCTTTACCTTTGCAATCGCGCCGCTCCTCTATAACATCGGTATCTTGGTCGGCATTCTTTTCTTCCTGCCGCTCTGGGGGATGATCGGGGTAGTGTGGGGAGTGATTCTCGGTGCGGGACTCTATTTCTTGATCCAACTGCCGACACTCATTCATCTCCACAAGCTTCCGGTTCTCACCAAGCGGATCGACTGGCAGACTGTCAGGGCGGTAGTGCGGCTCTCACTGCCGCGCACGCTCGGTTCCTCGCTTTCAAACCTCACGTTTGTCGCCATTAGTGCGCTCGCTTCGCTCCTTGCGATCGGTTCCGTTTCGGTCTTTCAATTTTCGTACAACATTGAAAATACGCCACTCCTCGTCTTTGGCATCTCATATGCGGTCGCGGCATTTCCCACGATGAGCGCTTTTTTCACCGAGGGAAATATGAGCGCTTTGCGTGATGTGCTCTATCGCGCCACGCGCAATATCTTTTTCTTCACCATGCCGATCGCACTTCTTATGATTGTTCTCCGTGCGCACGTGGTGCGACTTATCCTTGGCGCCGGTCGCTTCTCTTGGAATGATACGCGTCTTGTCGCCGCGTCGGTCGCGCTGTTTTGCATTTCGATTACGGCACAGAGTATGGTGCTTTTGTTGGTGCGAGCATTTTTTGCCGTCGGGGATACCAAAACACCGCTTCGTATCAACGTAGGTGCGGTAGTCGTCACTATTCTCTCAGCAACCGCGCTGGTGTGGTGCTACCACCACAATCTCTTTTTCCAATCGTTTATCAACAGTCTGCTTCGCATCGACGGCGTTAGCGGAGGAAGCGTGATCCTGCTCGCGCTTGCGTTTTCGCTTGGGCAAATCGGAAATGCACTCGCGCTATGGAAACGATTTCACAAACGCAATCCGCACATAGTGACAGGAGACGGTACGCTCAGGCGCAACCTCGGTCATATCACTGCGGCATCGATCATCGCCGCCGCGATCGCCTATGGGGTGCTTGGTATCATCGGCGGAAGCATCGACCAGACGCGCTATAGTGGCATCTTCATCCAAGCCGCGCTTGCAACCCTTGCGGGACTTCTCGCCTATGCGTTCATCCTTCTTTCCCTTGGGAACGAAGACATCTCACTCTTTATACAAACGTTGCGGACCAAATTCTGGAAAGCAAAGCCGGCGGTGGTACAGCAACAGCAAGATCTCTAGAAAATAGGGAGGGAGTAGAGAATGACACGATTCATGATATAGTTTTTCCACCAATGGATTCAAAACACATTCGCAATTTTTCCATCATCGCGCACATCGACCACGGCAAGAGCACGCTTGCCGACCGGATGCTTGAGATCACCGGTACCATCGAGGCCCGCAAAATGCGCGACCAAGTGCTTGATAGTATGGAACTTGAAAAGGAGCGCGGTATCACGATCAAGATGACTCCGGTGCGAATGACGTACAGATTTGAGGGCAGTGAGTATGAACTCAATCTCATCGACACTCCCGGGCACATCGACTTTTCCTATGAAGTGTCCCGCGCCCTCAAAGCGGTCGAGGGGTCGTTGCTCCTTGTCGATGCCACTCAAGGGGTGCAGGCGCAAACACTCACCACGCTTTCAATGGCGCGCGAAAGCGGGCTTGTCATCATCCCGGTCATCACCAAAGTCGACTCGCCGCTTGCGCGACGTTCTGAGACGACCGCCGAGCTTTGTTCGCTTCTGGGGTGTGACGAGAGCGATATTGCACTCGTTTCCGGTCGTACAGGAGAGGGAGTGGCCGCACTTTTGGCGCGCATTATTCAGTCGGTACCGCCACCGGTGCGCGGCGAGCACGAGGGACTACAGGCGCTTGTCTTTGACTTTAGTTACTCAAGTCACAAAGGGGTGATCGTGTTTGTGCGCCTTTTCTCGGGATCGGTGCGGCGCGGTGACAAACTTTCGTTTGCCGTTTCCAAAGAGGTCTTTCAAGTAATCGAAGTCGGCATTTTCAAACCGGAGGCAACCATCGTTGATCAGATTTCTGCGGGAGAGATCGGCTATATCGTCACCGGGATCAAAAGCCCCGGTATCGCTTCGGTTGGTGATACAGTCGTCTCCGAAAAAAATCCTGCGAGCGGACTTGCCGGATATCAACAACCGCGCCCGGTCGTGTGGGCATCCATTTATCCTGAAAGCCAGGACAACTTTGATGATTTGCGCCAAGCACTCGCGCGATTGCGCCTTTCTGACTCGGCATTTTCATACGAAGAAGAAGTGTCCGGCGCACTTGGCCGAGGATATCGGTGTGGCTTCTTGGGGATGCTCCACCTCGAGATCATCACCGAGCGACTTCGACGCGAGTTCAATCTCGATCTCGTTGTTACCCTTCCTTCGATTACGTATGAAGTCGTCACGCGAAACAATAAAAACATCACCGTGTACTCACCACACCTTTTTCCGGAAAGTGGGGAAGTGCTTTCGATCCGAGAACCGTGGGTCGATGCCTCCATCATCACGCCGATCTCCTATGTCGGTATCCTTATGCCGTTTCTCTATGATCACGAAGCTGAAGTCGGCACAGTCGAACAGTTCGGCGATGATCGATCACGAGTCATTTTCTCCATTCCACTTCGTGAACTCATGCGAGGATTTTTTGATGAACTGAAAAGTATCACTTCGGGGTACGCATCGATTGCGTATGATACGAGTACGCTTCGCGATGCTGATGTGGTGCGTATGGATATGATTGTCGGCGGAGAACCGGTCATTGCGTTTACCCGAATGGTCTCCCGACGCCGTGTCGAAGAAGAGGCGGAAAAGTTCGTAGACCTTTTGCAAAAGTTGCTTCCGCGCCAGCAAGTCGAGATGAAGATTCAGGCGAAAGCGCTCGGGCGCATTGTCGCGTCACGAACACTCAAAGCATTTCGAAAAGACGTCACCGGATATCTCTACGGCGGCGATATTACGCGCAAAATGAAACTTCTTGAAAAACAAAAAAAGGGCAAGAAAAAAATGCGACAGCACGCATCTGTCAACATCCCTCACGACGTCTTTGTGAAAGTGATGCGAGGTTCTAGTGAATGAGCGGAGCCATGTAGAAGATAAGCATTCCGACGACGACGATAACGGAAATAATCTTCCATACAAGCGCGGCTCGTTTTCTGTTATGATTGAATAGCATTGTAGTATGGTAACACGCTATGTCTAAAAAACAATTCCACTCTCGCTATCGTCTTGGCATATCGCCCAAACGGGTTCTCGGCGCCATTGTCGCTGTACTCGTGGCATTTTTCCTCTCGTTGTCGGTTTTTGGCCTTGCAAAAAAGTACATCGCCATCCGTTCC
>DASZSN010000017.1:0-12083 GCA_035548655.1 Minisyncoccota bacterium | reverse complement strand
TTCAAGGACACGAAAACCAAGCGGTAGATATGCGTACACCCCCGCCATCTCCTTATGCACAAACCCGGCCCGAATCAACAACTGGGCGTTTCTTGCCACTTCATCGGTCGGATTCTCTTTTCGGGTGCGCGTAAATAGCTCTGACTGCCTCATAATCCCCTTATAATCGCATATTTTATGCAATAAAAAAAGCTCCCTAAACTCGGAAGCTTATTTAAAAAATAAGATATTCAGAACAGAATCCAAAAACCTGGATCGACATTGTATTCTGCAACATCAAGGGCATTAAATACCCAGTATTCATTTTTGCTATCCCAAAACACAAACGCAACAAGCTCTGTTCCATTTTCTAAATTGAAAACCCCAAAATAATTTGCTGCCCCATTCGTATTAAGATTGCCGAGTTTTCCATCCAATTGGTTTTCAACAAAAGATGCAATAACAGCAAGTATTTTTTTCGCATCAATACGACCGCCAGGGTTAGACAGCTCCCGAACAGGTTGACGCAATGAGGTAAGAATGGATTTTACGTCCATTGTTTTTTTATTTACAACGACATCCAGTGAACACTCGTCAACGTGTATAAACGGGGATTTCAAATTTGCATTTATTACAATATCTTCGAACTCCTCATAAAAAAGAACACCCTTTCTGCTTTTATCAAAATTATAAAATTTTGATAAATCAAACATACTCTCAATTTCGTTTACCTTGATTCTTTTTTCTTCTTGAAAAAGATTAGTGTCCATAATTGTTAATTTTTCTTTATATTCCACATAAAGAAATAAATGTCAAGAGAATCAGTTGCCAAAAAGTTTCCTTTCTGTTACAGTGAATCGTCCTTTTAAGAAGGCAATTATTCAGTCCTGACACTCGCAATCGAGGTTAGGGTCCCGACAAAATCATCGGGATTAAGTAAGGGAAGATTCACTCTCCCCTCATACAGATAGTAAACAATATGACCACCATTACCCCTGCGGCTCTCATGGCCGCCGGCGCGCAGTACGGCTACAGCCGTTCTCGCCGCCACCCTACCGTTACACCGTTTATTTACGGAAACAAAGACGGCGTCGACATTATCGATAGCGAGAAAGTGATCGCACAGATCGAAGCGGCGGAGAAATTTCTCGGCGAACTTTCCGCATCAGGAAAGGTCGTGCTCTTTGTCGGCACCAAGCCGGAAGCGCGAAAACAGGTCGAAGACATCGCCACCCTCCTCCACCAACCGTTCGTCACCGAGCGTTGGATCGGCGGAGCACTCACGAACTTTCCCGAAATCAAAAAGCGCATCGCTCGCCTCGAAGAGCTCAAAGAAAAGCGCGCAAGCGGCGAACTTGCCAAATACACAAAAAAGGAACAGCTTCTCCTCGATCGCGAGATGAATCGTTTGAGCGTTTATTTCAGCGGTCTCGTCGGAATGACAAAAATGCCCGATGCAGTACTCGTTGTTGATTCAAAAAAAGAACACATCGCGGTAAAAGAGGCACGCAAGATGAACATTCCGGTAATCGCCATCGGCAACACGGACTGCTCCCTTCGCGCTATCACCTACCCGATCGTCGCAAACGACGGATCGGTGTCGAGCATCGCAACAATTCTTGGTATACTCAAAGACTCATTTAAAAGTTAACCCCCGATATCAATCCACCCATCGCCCGCCAGCCGGCGGGCGAATGACACGACCGCTGGGTACACTTCATTTGTACAGTCGCATGCATTGGTGGATCGGTATCGCATCAACACATTTATGGCAATCACCACAGAGCAAGTAAAAGAATTACGAGACAAGACCGGCGTATCCGTCATGCAATGTCGCAAAGCACTCGAAGAGTCCGCCGGCGACATGGAGAAAGCACTTATCATGTTGCGAAAGAAAGGTGCCGAGATCGCGGAGAAAAAATCAGACCGCAGTGCTGCTGACGGAGTTATCGTCGTGCGTACGGACACAACACGCGCGCTTACGCTCATACTCAACTGCGAAACCGACTTCGTCGCAAAAAATGCCGACTTTACGACGCTTGCAAACACACTTGCCGATATCGCATGGAATGATGGTGCGGAGAAGGCACGCCAGCAAGCACCGGCACTCATCAACGACGTGGTACTTAAAATCGGCGAGAACATTCAGCTCGGAACCATCGACGAAGTGAGAGGAGACGTTGTCGGCGCCTATGTTCACCACACGGGCAAAGTTGCCGCAGTCGTCGCACTCAAAGGAGGAACTCCCGATGTCGCCAAAGACATCGCAATGCACGTGGCCGCAATGAAGCCGGCATATCGTTCTTCTGCCGATATTACCGAGGAGGCAAAAGATGCTGTGGTGGAAGTGTTGAAGAAAGAGGTGGACGAGAGCGGCAAGCCGGAAGACATCAAAGCAAAGATGCTCGAGGGAAAGCTCGCAGGATATTTCAAAGAACAGACGCTTTTGGACCAGCCATTCTTCAAAAACCCTGATGTCACCATCGAAACATACGCCGCCAATAACGGCGCTACTGTCGATAAGTTCGTCTTGTATACGCTAACATCATAACCCCTGCATTAGGTCGGCAGATGTCATAAAGGGCATTTGCCGAACGTAACGCATGTGTTGTAGACAGCCTTGCACAAATATGGTGTGAGGGTATACTGTAAGTGCATGATATTCGGCTTTTTGATTACCCTTCTCGCCCTTGTGCTTGTCGCATGGCTTGTGTTGATGCTCTTGTGGTGGAAAAAGGAGCACGGACAAGAGGATGTTGCCCTTTCGAGCGCCTTTTTTGAGACATATATACAAAAGGTCTTCCGCCTCGTCCGCCGAGGATGGTACCGTCTCCAGTCGTATGGGATGGTCGCGCTCTCATGGAGCAACAGGAAAATCGCGGCACTTTTCTTCAAGCTCTTCCCGAGCGCCATCCCTGCATTTGCAAAACCCGACGAAACCGCCGGCGCAAACGGACCCTCATCTCATTTCCTCACTTCCATCTTGCAATCTCGCAAGAGAGACGAGAAGAAACTCGCATTCCAAGAAAAGATTGTTTCCTAGCAGAAAATTTGTTATAAGAACACTGATTGCTTATGGCAACCAGTGACATATGCCACTTTAGCTCAGTTGGTAGAGCAACGCTTTTGTAAAGCGAAGGTCGTCAGTTCAAGTCTGACAAGTGGCTCCACAATGAGAATTTCAGATCCTGGAGTATCCTTGAAATCGCGCTCGGATGTACATCATCACTAATTTGTCGTTGGAGATTTTTGTGTCGTTGGTGTAGTTGTTTTTGGTGGAACGGGAGGGGCAGTCACTGATTTTGGCAGAAGCGCGGTCAGGTCATCGAGTGATTTAAATCCGTTCATCGTTTTGCCGTTGATGACGAGTGCGGGGAGGTTGTCGTTTATTTTATAAATCGCTTCAAATGCTTTTATTGTTGAGAGATCGAGTCCGAAATCAAATGAATAGACGCGCACGAGCGGATACTGATCTCGGATGGTATCGAGCACGTACCCTTGACGGACGCAGTCGGGGCACGAGTCCTTGTCGCCATAAAAGTACAGGATGGTCGCGATCTTTTTACCGCACCGTGCCGCGATGCGATTTGAAAGGAGAAAATCTTTTGCTTCGAGCAGTGAGTACTGCTTTTTGAGATCGTTGAGCTGATCCTTGTCAGCGATGTTTTGTTCAATGCTAAAAGAGATCTTGCTCGCGAGATCACCGATCTCGGCGGAGAGAAATGAGCTGTCGATGTCTTGACATGAGAGGTTCTCGACCAGATCGAACTGCGTCTCTGTTGAGAGCAGATCGATGGCGATTTTGTTTTGGATCGTACTGATCTCGGCGATCTTTTTTTGGTTGAAATACGCACTCACATACCACGAGATGGCGAACACCCCACAGGTCAACAAAAAGACAACAATGTATTTCCAGACTCCTCTCATACTGCTATCGCCACTTCGGCTTTTGCGCCGTTACTGCATTCCAAAGCGCTTTCATGAGCCAGATCGGTTCAAGGAAAATGTAGAGCAACACGTAGACGATGATGTAGTGGAATGGGATCTTTTTTTCATCCGCAATCTTGTGACCAAAGAAAATGGTGACAAAGAGGAATGAATAGAGGAGCACGCTCGCAACCGTGATCACACTCGTGTTGATAAAGAACGGATCAACATGAAAGAGATGCGCAGACGTGTGTATGCCGACCGTATGAAATTGTATGTACTTTTTCGCAACATATACTCCCGCCGCCCACAATAGCATCCAAAAGATATAGATGAGGGTGCCGATTGAAACGAAGCCCATCGGCACCGTAAAGAGCGAAAATGTGCCGTATTTGCCCTTCAAAAGGTACTTGCGGTAGTCGCGAGTGTTTTGGATAAAGCCATATATCCAGCGGGTGCGTTGGCGGATGAGCCCCGGAATACTTTTTGGCGCCACGGTATAGACGTGCGCTTGGTGACAATGCTCGATCTTCATGTGGTTGATCTGCATGCGAAAGGCGATTTCGGCGTCTTCGGTGTTGTGTGCTTTTCGGAACGGGCCGATTTTTTCAAAGACCTCGCGACGGAAGAAAGAAAATGGACCGGGAACAACATGGAGCCCGTTGGCAAACGAGAGCGCTTTTTTGATATAGAGACTGAGGTTGTATTCGGCGCGTTGGATATGCTGGAGGATGCCCTTTGGTTTGTAAATGATGATCGACGGACACACTGCCATCGCATCCGGACGACGAGCAAATGCGGCAACAATACGACGCAGTGCATCAGGCGCAACGAACGAATCAGCATCGATACAACCGACGAGATCAGCAGTGGTGTGTGTAAGTCCGAAGTTCACCGCGGTATGCTTGCCACCGTTTTCTTTTTGGAACATGCGCACCTGTGGATGACCCTTGTATTTTAAAATTTCATTCCACGTCGAGTCAGTGCTTCCGTCATCGACTATGATGATTTCAAATCTATCTTTTGGATAATCGAGCGCAAGCAATGATTCGACGGTGCCGTGGACGGTCGCCTGCTCATTCCAACACGGCACAACAACGGCAACTGTCGGAATAGTTGCCGGAAAATCAGGAAGTTGGTCATAGCGATTGAGTTCCTTGCGTTTTCCAAGAAACGTGACAAGGAGAAAAAGCTGGGCATACGTTGCCAGGAATAAAATGACATACAGTGCGACTTGAGCAACGCTCATATGCTTTTACCTTATCACTTTTGAGACGCATTATCAAATACAATGACAGCGCTGTGGCAATAGGATATACTGTGCGAATGGAACCAGAAAATACCCATGAAATGCCGACCGATAAGGCAACAGATGAGCAACCGGCGATGACGCCTACGAAAAAACCTTCGATAACTCTCCCCGCCGCGATTTTGAGTGGAGCGGTCATCATCGCGCTTGCTATTGTCTTTGCGTTTCATTCAAAAGGCGGTGCCCCGACGGCACCAGCGACTGCCCCCACTGCAGCCGCACCACAAGGAGCAACAACCGTCCCCGCAGATGTCGCAACGCTCCGCTCGAGCGACTACATTCGTGGAAATAAAAATGCGGACGTGCTGTTGATCGAATACTCCGACAGTGATTGCCCCTTCTGCCAAAAATTTCATCCGACGCTTCAACAAATCGTAAGTGATTACAACGGAAAAGTCGCGTGGGTATACCGCTTCTTTCCGCTCGCTTCCCTTCACCCCAACGCCTATACCGAAGCACTCGCACTTTCGTGTGTCGGTGAGCTCGGCGGCAATGACACCTTTTGGACATATCTCGACACGCTCATCAATGTGACGCTCAATCCTGATCCAACGAGCAACGAAGCACTCACTACCTTTGCAACCAAAGACGGCGTTGACGCCAATCTGTTCAAGACATGTTTTGCAAGCAAAGATACCAGCAAAGCAATCGATGCTTCTATCGCGGAGGCACAGGCAATCGGTGCGCGCGGAACTCCGTTTACCATCGCAGTCAACCAAAAAACCGGCAAACAAGCCATCATCCCCGGCGCCTACCCGATTGAGTACGTAAAGCAACAGATTGATTCGCTGATGAAATAAAAGCGCAACACTACTACACGAATATACTCGAATGACACGAACGCGCGGTGATTGTTGCTTTGCATCCTATTTGTGTCATTCGTTGCTACTATTCGTGGATTCGCATCGAGTGCGATTAATCAAAATAATTTCGAAGACGATGGATCCGGTCGTGTTGGCGAAGCTTTTCGTGAACCTTCGCTTCGATTTGGCGAATACGCTCGCGAGTGACACCAAACTCCTTCCCCACTTCTTCAAGCGTGTGCTGAACCCCGTCAGTGAGTCCGTAGCGCATCTCAAGAATACGTTTCTCTTTTGGTGAGAGCTCGTCAAGTACGCTTCGAATCGCATCTTGGAGCATGCGACGACTCGCTTCTTGATCGGGACGCAAAATCTTGTCATCCGGGATGAATTCTCCGAACGTGCTCTTGTCCTCATCGTCTCCGATCGGCTGTTCGAGCGAACGCGTCTCTTGGTTGATTTGTTCGATCACATGCACTTTCTCAACTTCAATACCCATCTCCGTTGCGATCTCTTCGGGGAGTGGATCACGGCCAAGGTCTTGGGCGAGGCGGCGCACTACTTGCTTGTATTTTGAAATCGTCTCCACCATGTGCACCGGGATACGGATCGTGCGGCTCTGATCGGCAAGTGCACGGGTAATCGACTGGCGAATCCACCAGGTCGCGTACGTGGAGAACTTAAATCCTTTGGTGTGATCGAACTTTTCCACTGCCTTGAAAAGTCCGATATTTCCCTCCTGAATCAAATCAAGAAGTGTGAGATCGGCGGTGCGGTTGGCATATTTTTTCGCAATGGAAACCACGAGACGAAGGTTGGATCGTGCGAGCAAATTTTTTGCTTCCGGGTCCCCTGCCGCGATGCGCTTGGCAAGTTCTTTCTCTTGGTTGGCGTTGATGAGTGGGTACTGGCCGATGTCTTTTAAGTACATCTGCACCGAGCTAAACGTGTGACTGTCGCGAGTGTATTTGGAGAGGTCCTCATGTCCCTCGATGTCGAGGAGGTTGCCTCCTTCGAGTACATCGATCCCGGCATCGCCGAGCTTCTCATAGAGTTGGTCGAGAAACATGATGTTGTTCTCGATGTCAGGGAACATTTTCAAAATCTCGTCGTAGGTGATAAACCCGCGCTTTTTCCCTTTCCCGATAAGCTCCTGGGATTTCATTTCAAGTTCGCGAAGCTTTCGCTCCATGTTGACCTCGCGGCGCGAGGTGCTCCCCGGATGCTTGATGGTGATCGGCTTTGGTTTTACCTTCGGCTTTTTTGGAGCGACTTTTTTGGCGATTTTTTTCGGACGTGCCACCGTCTTCTTTTTTGATGGAAGTTTCTTTTTTGCAACTGCTTTTTTAGCGTGCGATTTTTTTGCACGTTTCGATGAGAGCTTCTTTTTTTGTTTTGTTTTTTTGGTTGGCATGAAACGATGGTGAATATTATTGAAACGACGCTAATAAGTCAATGGGAACGCACGCTCTGTTCATGGCGCAGTGTCGTGCCGTCGCTTGTTGAGAGTTGCCAGCAACGACAGCGTGTGATTGATCGCTGTTTCGTCTCCGTCGGATTCCGCGCGGCGGAGCGTCTCTGCAAGGGTATAAGCGATAGTGGAAAAAAATTCTTCGATGACGCGAGCGGAAAGTTCTTTTGCGGCGTGAATCTTTTCTTCATCGGAGAGATCGCCATAGTCTCGTTCGATGATGGCAAGCAGTGCCGCGCGGTTTTCTTCTGGAATCGACAACGCGCCGATAGTGTGCGAATCAACGGTCACCGCTTCCGTTGCCTGTTTGATCGCGACAATCGCCGGATCGTCAAAGCGTTCGACAAACGCGGCGAACCGATCGCGGAACGAGACATCATCAGGATGAGCCGACCTCTCTTCGACGGCGCGCTCTGCGGTCGCAGGTTGTGTTGCAACAAAAAGAGCGAGTTCGCGCGAAAGCTCGGCGGCGCCGATGCCGAGCGCCTTGCCGATGCCTTCGATGTAGAGATTTTGTTCGATCGGAGAGCGTACTTTTGCCAACAATGGGAAGAGCTCCGCGCGCAACCCTTGCACCAATGCATGCGGAGAAAGTTTCTTCTCTCGCAGTATGTTCGCCTGATGCAAGAGATAGTGTTCGCTTGCGGACAGAAGCGTCTTCCATTTCTCCGGACCTTCTGTTATGAGAAAGTCCGCCGGGTCGGTTCCTTCGGGGACCGGGACCACTTTTGGATTCATCCCGAGCATGATGGCAACCAGTGCCGCTCGCCCGATCGCCTTGTGCCCGGCGGCATCACCGTCGAACGCAAGGAAAAGATTCGGAGTCAGACGGCTGATGACGGAGAGGTTGGCGTGTTCATCCTCTGCTGATTGTTCCGACACCGCAGTGCCGGATGTTGCAATCGTGTTGCGAAACCCCATTTGGTGTGAGAGCACCATATCCATTTGTCCTTCGACAAGAATGGCAAAGTTGTGTCGCTTGATATGGAACTTCGCATGATCAAACCCATACAGGACGCGCGACTTTTGAAATACTTCCGTCTCGGGACTGTTGAGATACTTGGGCCCATCATCGGCCTCCGGAAAAACCCTTCCTGAAAAACCGACCACTCGCCCGCTCGCATCATCAAGCGGAAACATGATGCGTCCGCGAAATCGATCATAATACCCTGAGGCAGAAAGAGCAGAGTTCGATACTGGTGTCGCCGGTACCTCTTTTTTGGTCTCTATTTCTTCTTTCTTCTTGATGAGTCCGGCACGCTCGGCGATTTTTCTCTCGTCTTCACTGTTGCACGTGTTGGTAACAAAGCGCCACTCTTGTGGTGCATACCCGAGCCGAAATTCCGAGATGGTTTCATCGGTCAGTCCGCGACCTTTGAGGTACAAGAGCGCATCATTTCGCTTTTGCAATTCATTTTGATAGCGCTCGGTCGTTTTTTCGAGGAGTTCGTACACCGGCGCAGTATCGTCAAGACGACGGTCGCGACTCGAGAGCTCGACTCCCGCGCGTTCGGCGAGAATCTTGAGCGCACCATTAAAGTCCACTCCTTCAAACTCTTGCACAAAGGTAAAGATATCTCCTTTCGCGCCGCACCCGAAACAATAGTAGAGCCCGCGCTCGGGAGAAACGGAAAAGGACGGTGTCCGTTCGTTGTGAAATGGACACTTTGCTTTATATTGCCTACCGGCCGGAACGAGGGTGATATAGGAGGAAAGGACTTCGGTGATTGGCAATCGATCTTTAATCTGTTCAACTGCCGTCTGCATGTGTTATTCGTCGTCTCGCTTAATGTTGTTTACCGACAGCGCACGACGATCGTGGAACCCGGTACCTGCCGGAATGAGTCGCCCGACAGTGACATTTTCTTTCAATCCGCGAAGGCTGTCGACGCCGCCTTTGACCGCATTCATGATAAGCACGCGGTTGGTGTTCTGGAAGGATGCCGCTGAGATCCAGCTCTTTGCATGAAGCGCGGTCTGTGTGATACCGAGAATGATGAGATCTGCTTTTGCCTCTTTGAGTCCCATTTGTTTCATTCGATTATTTTCTTCGAGGAAGTCGGTAAATTCGACGACTTCTCCCGGTGAGAATGAGGTGTCACCCGCTTCGGTAATCTCGCGACGAGAGAACATTTGACGCACAATGATCTCGAGATGTTTGCGAGCAATTGAAGCACCTTGAAGCTCGTACACCTTGCCGATTTCACGGATAATGTAGTCTTCGGCCGCTTCGCGTCCGCCATAGGCGTAAACATCGCCGATGTTCGCCGAGCCATCCGTCAAAAGCTCTCCTTTTTCTATTTCTTGACCGACCTTTACGATCGGTACGCGATGCGGAGGAACCGCATAGTCGATGGATTCTTTTTTGGTTTCGGTTTTATCCGAAAGAACAACGATGATTTTTTCCGTGCCATCTTCTTTTATTTCGGAAACAGTGCCGGAATATTTCGCTACAACTGCCGGATTTTTGATCTTGCGACATTCAAAGACCTCTTCGACGCGAGGAAGACCGGTGGTGATATCGATACCCGCCACACCACCGGCGTGGAAGGTTCGAAGGGTAAGCTGGGTTCCCGGCTCACCGATTGCCTGTGCGGCGATGATACCAACCGCTTCTCCCCGATCAACGAGATGATTTCTTCCGAGATCGAGACCGTAGCACTGTCGGCAAATACCGTACACTGTTTTACAGGTCATCGGCGTGCGAACATACACTTCAGTGACACCAGCTTTTTCGATTGTCATAGCGTCATCTTTGGTGATGAGGTGCCCCTTTTTAAAGAGGATCGTACCGTCCGACGTGGTGACGTCCTTTGCGGTAACCCGACCGCGAATATTTTTCGAAAGCGGAATTTCAAGACCCGAGATCATTTCTTTTGTCATGCATTTCGCCGCTTTGGTTCCGCAATCATCTTCGGTGATCACCACATCTTGCGCCACGTCGACGAGACGTCGAGTGAGATATCCGGCACGCGCCGTGTTGAGCGCAGTGTCGGCGAGACCCTTTCGAGAACCGTGAGTCGTAATGAAGTATTCGATCGGGGAAAGTCCTTCCTTGTATGAAGGAATAATCGGAAAATCAATCGTACGGCCGGTGGTATTTTGGATAAGCCCTTTCATCCCCGCCATCTGAGTCACGTTTCCAATCGATCCTCGGGCACCCGAAATGATCATGTCATGGACAGACCCGTGCTTTTCGATGGTTTGCGGAAGGATTTTTTCGACTTCGTTTTTCGCTTTGTCCCAGATCGTAATCACTTTTTGATATCGTTCGTCTTCGGAGAGCAACCCTTCTTCGAACTGTTGCTTTACTTCCTCTTCCATCGCGCGATATCGGGCGACAATCTCTTTCTTTTCTTTCGGCACAACGACATTGTCGATGCTCCAGGTGACACCGGAGTATGTCGCGTATTTGTACCCAAAGGCCTTGATCTTGTCGAGCATTGGCGCGACTTTGGTGATGTCATACTTCGCAATGAGCGTATCAACGATGGCAACCATCTTCTTTGATGTCATCTCTTCGTTAAAGTACGGAAAATCTTCCGGCATAATGGAGTTGAACAACAGGCGACCAACACTGGTTTCGAATGGTTTTTCTTCAAATTGTGCGTAGCGCTTCTTCTCGCTTCCAAGCACGTGGATTTTTGCGCGCAACGAAATCATATCGAAGTCGGATGCGGTAATCGCTTCGTTCGGACTTGCAAAGTAGCGTCCTTCCCCTTTCTCACCGTCGACGATCGATGTCATCCAGTAACAACCAAGCACAATATCCAACATTTTCGAACTTACGATCGGGTCACCGTTTTGTGGTTTCAAAATATTTTTATCCGCAGAAATGAGTGTTTCTGCTTCTTTTTGCGCAACCTCCGAGAGTGGTACATAGATACCCATCTGGTCACCGTCGAAGTCCGCGTTAAACGCAGGACAAACAAGCGGATGTACTTGGATAGCGTTGCCTTCGATGAGCACCGGCATAAATGCTTGGATACCGAGACGGTGGAGCGTCGGTGCGCGGTTTAAGAGTACGTATTTGCCTTTGATCACCTCTTCGAGGATTGCCCATACCTCGGGAATACCGTCCTCGATGAGCTTGTTCGCACCGCGAATGTTGTAGGCAAGCTCGCGTGCAATGATCTTTGAAATGACGAATGGGCGGAACAGTTCAAGCGCCATGTGCTTTGGGACGCCACATTGGTTGAGACGAAGTGTAGGACCAACGACAATCACGCTTCGACCGGAATAGTCGACACGTTTTCCGAGAAGGTTTTGACGAAAGAGACCCTGTTTGCTCTTCAGGTTGTCGGAGAGAGATTTTAGTGCCCGTCGCTGTGCTTGACTCATCGCCGGACTGTCTTGCCCCGCGATCGAGTTGTCGATAAGTGCATCAACCGCTTCTTGCAAAATGCGCTTTTCGTTTCGCAAAATCACATCGGGAGCGCCGATTTCTTTGAGTTTCTTCAAACGATTGTTTCGGTTAATGACACGACGATAGAGATCGTTGATGTCACTCGTCGCATGACGGCCGCCTTCCAGCGCCACCATCGGACGAAGTGCCGGCGGAATCACCGGAATCACCGAGAGAAACATCCATTCAGGA
>DASZSN010000016.1:0-7987 GCA_035548655.1 Minisyncoccota bacterium | reverse complement strand
GGTAACGCACGAGTCGATGGAAAATCCTCGACCCCACAACGACCAGTGTGTGTTCGGCGAGACAAGCGCGCTTGCGAGTGCAAGCACCACCCAGATACCGAGCGCCGCAAAGATACGGCTTTTTGGTGCGCGAAGGTTGCCCTCGACGAACTGCGCCACGATCCAGAATGAAAACGCAAGCAAAACGCCAATCGTGAGCACCGCACCTTTGACGGCAGTGAGTCCGCTAACGGTTGACGGAAGGAAAAAGATTGGTAAAAGAGCACAAATACAGGTGATAATGGTAAAGGAAATGTTGTTGAATTTGGTGACTATTTTCTGATACATGCGCAAAATTATACGCCTATTTCAACGTACTTGAAAGACTTGACATTAAACGACAATGTTGATGATACGACGAGGGACCGCAATGACCGTTTTTGGCGATTTACCGGCGAGAAGCTCCACGATACGTGGGAGCGCGAGAGCGGCACGCTCCATCTCCTCTTTTGATGCGTCGGTTCGAATTGAAAGTTCGGCGCGAGTCTTGCCGTTGATTTGCACGCCAATAGTAACTGTTTCATCGAGAACTTTTTGCGGATCATATGTCGGCCATTGCGAAAGATGGATGCTCTCTTTTTCGCCGAGCTCATGCCAAAGTTCTTCGGTAATATGTGGCGCAAACGGCGCAAGAAGTTGGAGAATTTTTTTAAAGTTTTCATAGGACGGAAAACCGCCACCAGAAACAACAAAAGCGCCATCGGTCTCCTCTTCTTTAAGGTTATTAAACAGGATCATTAAACTTGACACTGCTGTGTTAAATTTGAATGACTCAATATCCTCAGTAACTTTCTTGATCGTTTGATGGATAATTTTGTTAAAAGGATCAAGTTTGTAGTCATTTTTATACTTATCAACAGTTCCGAAGACCGTTTTGATATCTTCATAATATCCCCACACCCTTTCCAAAAACCGATACGTCCCTACCAACCCGTTCGTACTCCACGGAACAGTACTCTCAAACGGACCGATGAACATCTCGTACAAACGAAATGCGTCGGCGCCAAATTGTTTAACGACATCGTCGGGATTGACTACATTGCCAAAGCGCTTCGACATTTTCTTTCCATCTTCAGCAAGAATAAATCCAAGAAATTCCAAACGAGGAAACGGCTCTTCTTGTGACACTACACCGATATCAAAGAGAAACTTGTGCCAAAATCGTGCATAGATGAGGTGTCTCGTCGCATGATCTCCCCCAACATACACGTCAACAGGCATCCAGTGATGCTCTTTTTTTTGATCGACAAGTTCGTTGTCGTTTGAGGGATCGATGTACCGCAAGTAATACCACGAAGACCCTGCCCACTGCGGCATGGTGTTTGTTTCTCGTTTTGCAGTTCCACCACACGAGGGGCATGATACATTTACCCATTCGTTGATACCGGCAAGCGGACTCTCTCCCGTTCCCGTCGGTTCATAGCTTTCCACTTCGGGAAGCAGAACCGGTAAATCTTTTTCGGGTACCGGAACCACACCGCATTTCTCACAGTGAATAATCGGAATCGGCTCTCCCCAGTATCGTTGTCGTGAGAAGACCCAGTCCTTTATTTTGTATGTGACCGTTCGTTTTCCGTATCCTTCTTTGGCAAACCAATCAACCATTTCTTTGATCAACGTTTCAGAAATTTCTTTTCCGGAAAATGGACCACTGTCTTTGAGTACGCCACTGTTGTCATGTGCATTGATCGGACCATCCGACGTTCGTTCGACCACTTCTTTGAGTGGAATGTCATATTTTTTTGCGAATGCAAAATCTCGCTCGTCGTGTGCGGAACATCGAATGATACCGGTACCAAATCCCATCATTGCAAAGTTGGCAACCCAGATCGGCATTCGTGCCCCTTTGTTAATCGGATCAATCGCATACTTCCCCGTAAAGACCCCTTTCTTTTCCTTGTTGGCGGCACCGCGTTCGATTTCGGAAACATGCTTCATTTCTTGTACAAAATCAAACACCGGTTTTTCTTGTTCAGTTCCACGAACAAGTTCTTGTACGAGCGGATGTTCGGGCGCAATCACGAAAAACGTGTCGGCGAAGAGCCACGCCGGGTATGCACTAAATGTATCGAGTACAACATCGTCTCCTTCAACCGCGTGCGAAATGGTAACCCCTTCTTTTCGTCCAATCCAGTTTCTCTGTGCTTCTTTGACTCCCTCAGGCCATTTCGGAAGTTTATCGAGATCATTGAGCAATCGATCGGCGTAGTCGGTGATTTTCAACACCCATTGCCGCATTGGACGCTTCTCTACTTTTGTTCCACACCGTTCACAAGTGCCATCAGATTCGACATCCTCGTTGGCAAGTCCGGTTTGACATGACGGACACCAGTTGATCGGCTCAGAGGATTCGTATGCAAGCCCTTTTTTATACATCTGGAGAAATATCCACTGCGTCCATGTATAAAATGCAGGGTCAGTCGTGTTGATCTCTCGCGACCAATCATAATCAAAACCGATGAGAGAAAGCTGTTCTTTGAACCGAGCGATGTTTTTTTCTACTGCAACTCGCGGGTGAACTTTGTGTTTTATCGCAAAGTTTTCGGCCGGAAGCCCAAACGCGTCCCATCCCATCGGATGAAGCACATTGAATCCTTCCATTCGTTTCTTGCGGCTATAGACATCGGTTGCGATATACCCGCGCGGGTGACCAACGTGGAGTCCTTCACCGGACGGATACGGAAACATATCCAAGATGTATTGCTTCGGCTTGTCGTTCTCTTTGGTTGTATACACGCCATCTTTTTGCCACGTTTCCTGCCATTTTTTTTCGATGGATGCGTGGTTGTATTGAGATGCCTTTTGTGGCTTCATAGAATTTCATTTTTTCATAAAAAGGCTTTTATAGCAATAAAAAACAGAACCCCAGTTGAAACTGGGGTTGTAATGTTTTTGGCGAGGTTGTCTCCTCCTAATAGTTTTTTATCTTGCAATCAGTTTGAGTGAAAGTCTGTGCTTAAAGGATCTCATACGTTATTTAATTTTTTATGGCGATATTGTAGCACCTTTTGGTACTAATGTCAAGTTCCTCAAAACCCCTTATTTCCCAAAGCGTCTTACTGCCACCCAGATAAGTCCCCCAAGTGCCACTCCAAGGATAAGCACTTTCACGAGATTGTCCGCCTCCGACCAGTAACGCATGGAGGCAATAATGAGCGAAAGCACCCCACCCCACGACAGCGCGGTGCCGATGACTTCCCCGCCGAGTATCACGCCGACAAAGAGACTTACGATGCCGAGCACTGCCAAGATGATGAATACATTTCGCTGATAGAGTTTGTGCGCACTGTCGTACTGCATGCGTTTGGTATAGTCCGGATCGCAGTAGCCGAGCGGTGCGTTTTTTTGATCGGCGGGAGCGGGATATACGTTTTCGTTCCATTGTCCGCCGATCGCGACGCATTTTTCTTTCGTATCAAACTGTTCCACTACTTGCGGCTGTGAACTTGGATACACCGGCTCCTTGTAGACAAGCGAAATCGCATAGTTGAAAAACATATTGAGCACGATGACGATGCCGATGATGAGCGACCATTTTACAAATCGTGACGGCTTTTTTGGTAGTGATGATGGTAGTTGTTCCATAATGGTTATTTTTTTCCTTCTAAAATACTTTTTACAAATTCTTGCAATGTCGCACCGACGCTCTCAAGTGCGACGAGAAACGGCGAGTGGTCATTTAAGTGCGGATGAGTATCAAACTCGATGAACCAGACCTTGCCGCCGGCATCCACAATGAACTCACTTTGCGAATAATCTTTTGCGCCGAATGAGTCGTGGAGCTTTTGTGCAAACTGCGCGAGCTGTTCGCGCTCGTGCGGACGAAGCGAGGTGTCCGCAGAGGCATACCCGGCGCTTCCCGCCCGCATCTCATGCGTGAGGATGCCGTGCGAGGGAGACTGGACTTCAACCACCGGTAGAACGTATTCGCTTCGATTGCGAAAGTTGTTGATGACGCCCACTGCGGCTTCTTTGCCAAAGATGTACTGCTCGACGAGAAACGGTTCGCCGTTTGCGACACTCTCATCAACAAACTGCGACAGCTCGAGCGGTGTAAATGCAAAATACGCGCGCACGCTTCCTCCGCCGGAAAGCGGCTTGACCACCCATGGCGGTGCCATGGTGCGATAGATATGTCCGGTGATTTCCGAAACTGATTCTCCTCCGTCGGGAATGATGAGGAGGTAGGGCGGGGTGTTGAGTCCGAGGGATTTCGCCTGTTCTTTGGCTTTTTCTTTGTTGAATGCGAGCGCACTTGCTAGAGTACCGCTTCCCGTATAGGGGATCCCCCATTGATCGAGCATGCGCTGTATCTGACCGTCTTCGCCAAAGGTCCCGTGGAGCGCGTTCCAAATCACATCCACACTCGCCTGCGCTTTTTCGAGATCCGCAGGGATGCCTTTGATATGGAGTACGCCGTCACGGTCGAGGAGCATATCGATGCTATCAAAGCCCGCATCGTGAAGTGCGCGCTGGACGTTGGCACCTGTTTGGAGCGAAAAATGATATTCGGGGCTCACCCCACCGCGAAGAATGCCGATACGCATAAGAAAATTGTACCATGTAAAAATTGAAAAAACTGCCGATGAATG
The DNA here is from genome assembly GCA_035548655.1 of Minisyncoccota bacterium. Taxonomy (GTDB): domain Bacteria; phylum Patescibacteriota; class Minisyncoccia; order Phycocordibacterales; family UBA9973; genus UBA4124. The sequence goes on along the minus strand of DASZSN010000016.1, from coordinate 3,356 downwards.
GTATAAACAATCAAACTATAGATAATGGCAAACGAAAACACATCGGGTCCCGTCTTTGATGCTGAAGCCATAAAAGACAGGCTCAAAAAAGTCCGTCATATACAGGGTAATTGGAAGGATCTTTATAGGATTGGCCCGGATAAATTGCATATCCCGATCGGCCCCGGAGGAAGAGGGTTTAATCTTGAAAAGATGAAAGAGCTTCGAAACGCAAAAATAAAATAAACGGTTATCAAAAGTCTTGCGATGCACAAGGCTTTTTTGTTTGAAAATGGACCATGGTATGCGAAAAGTTGCAAAAAATATTTACAAGGAGTATAAGAAATAAAAAGCATATGAGCAAAAAGACGATTCTGAAAGATGCCACAGACATAAACTTTAACTCACAAGCGGCTCAACAAGATTTTGATAGAGCCGAAAAGCAAAAGAAAAAATTAAGCGCAATTTCAAAAATCAACCCTAAAAAATTGCCTATCTCGATTGGCCCAAGCAGGAAGGGGTCCGGTCAAAAAAGAATGACAGCACTTAGAAACGCAAAAATAAAATAAACGGTTATCAAAAGTCTTGCGATGCACAAGGCTTTTTTGTTTTAAATAAAAAAGCCGTCCTTTTAGGACTAAGCTTTTGGAAAGAATTGAGGCCATGATTCCTTTATTATGATTTCTACCTGCACTTTGAGTTGCTCACTCCAGAGCGCATTAAAAACAAATTGTATGCCTCGACGATTAAAGTGTGCTTGGGTAAAAATATACTTTCTTTGTGTTTGAAGTTGAGATAACTTTTTACATAACACTTTTTGTTCTTGTGTACACAGATCTTTATTATTTGAAAGTATTAGATTCATTGATCTCCTCCTAAACGTCCACGGCTTGAAACGAAAGTATGCCTCGTTTAAATCTGCCCACACGCATGTATACAAGTGACCTTCATACAGACTAGTGGTTAGACCATTCCAGATAATTTTCATTTAGCGTTTTTAAATAAAATATCTTTTTCTACTTTTTTGTCAAATCATCGCCTTTTTTCTCCGTGCTTTGTGAAAGGTAATCGCAAATCGGTGCGCTTCGTTGTTGGCAAGGAGGATGGCGTATTTGTGTGCTTCGATGAGTCGTTTGTCGCCTGAAAGAGCGCGAGGTTTGTGACGCTCGTCTTTGGTAACCGCGATGATGGGGATGTCGAGCTCAACGCTCTTAAGTACCGCACGCGCCGCATTGATCTGAATGATGTTGCCGTCGACAACAATGAGATCAGGGTACTGCCACTCGGTATGCGCGAGCCGGCGCACGAGCACTTCGCGAAGTGCGCCGGCGTCGTTCGCTTTGTCAAAGCCGCGAATGATGAATTTCCTGTACTCGCTTTTTTGCGGTTGTTCGCCTTCCACCACGGTCATCACGCCCACCATCTGCTTTCCCGAAATGTGCGCGATATCGTACGCTTCGATGCGCACCGGTCCCCTCACCCCCACACTGTTTATTCTAATATTCTTGAGAATATTAGAATATCCGTGTGTAGAATTGGTGCGAAATGTTGGTTCGCGTTTGATGAGTGAGACGTCTTGGATATGTTCAAGAGAAAATATTTTTTCACGAAGCACTGCCGCCACTTCAAATTGTTCTCCCCTCGCCGCCGCATTCATTTCCCCTTTCAACTTTTTGATGAGCGACTGGAGCTTGCCTTGGAGAATGAGTTTGATACGCCCGATATTTTTGCGATACAACTTCCCCGCCTCCACAGTTGAGACATCGGGTGAGAGATGGATCTGCCGATAAAATGTTTCTTTGTCTTTCTGCGCACTTGCACGATCGCGAAATGGAAATATCCGGCGGATAATCGCAAGCGCCTCTTTGAGTGAGCCGCCGCTCGGGTACGGACCAAACACTGCATCGTATTTCACCGTGCCTCCCTGTTTGACTTTTGGAAGGGTGACAAGCTTTTTCCCTCTATCGATATCTTTTTGTCGAGCGAGCAATATTCGCGGAAACGGCTCACGTGTGATAACGACGCAGTTGAAACTCTTGTCATCCTTTTCTTGTTTGTTGTAGTACGGCTGATATTTTTTGATGAGGTTCGCCTCCAAGATAAGCGCTTCGAGCACGCTTGGCGTCTCTTGCCACGTGATCGTCCGTGCCTTGAACACCATGTCCACGATATGCGGACCGCGCGAACTGATAACGTCGGGGGAGAAATAACTTTTCACTCGGTCATAGAGCGACGTTGCCTTGCCGATGTAGAGAATCTTTCCTTTCCCGTCTTCCCAGAAATACACCCCTGGCGTTTCGGGAAGGTTCAATTTTTCGAAATCTTGACGAATCATAAATGTGATGTAGTATAGCAGAAAACGATACGTATGCACAAAATGTATAACTTCGCGCTCTATGACAGAGCACTTGTGGATAAAATCAACTTGAAAGAACTCGACGAGGCGTTCGGCCAAGAGATAACCTATGAATGTCTCAAAAGAATCTATGCGCCCAAGAGCGCAAAAAGCGATGATGAATTAAAAAATCTCCTCCCGATTAATTTTGAACAGTTTAAAGAAAAATTATTGTCCTGCGGAATTGAGGTGAAAGAATGGTACGAGCCTCTCATCGACGAAGACAGTGGCGAAGTGGAGGAAGTAAAGATGGTGCGGTGGAACGTAAAAGAAAACTAGAAACCCATTGAAGGGGTTTTTTATTTTCTTGACAAATAAAAAATATTGTTATATTACTTTAGAAAATTGTTTGAAATGAAGAAAAAAACAACGATTTATTGGTATGAGATTTTTGCAATACTTTTCATTGCCCTTTGTGTCGTTAGAGTTCCTTTTATTGGAGCAGTGCTGTTTTTACTATTCTATAAGCACATGCCGCTTATATATGCGTTTATATTCACTTACGCAATCGGGATATTTATTGCGACGCTACTCTATCACTATTGGAAGAAATTTTTTTGATTGTCTACATGGTCTTGATGAAAATAAAAACATCAGGGCCTTTTATTTTCTCAAAACCTTCATCAGCGGATCGTCATCTTTTTTATACCCTCTCGCTCTCCCTTCTTTTCGACCGTATTCTTTGATCGCGTAGCCGGCGCGGCGCCAGTCTTTTTTAGGGATGATCCGCAGAAGGTCTTGCTCAATCTTGCTCGGATCATGTGCGCGAGTGAGCGCAAACCGCTTCACAAATCTGATGACATGCGTGTCGACCGGAATCCCGATATTTTTGTTGTACGCATTTGAAATGATTGCGACTGCACTTTTTCTTCCAACGCCACGAAGTTTTTGAATCAAAACCGGGTCGCTTGGTACAACTCCGTGAAATTCTTTCACCAGAGTGTGTGCCGCACTTTTTATGTGCACCGCTTTTGAGTGGTAA
>DASZSN010000015.1:0-23072 GCA_035548655.1 Minisyncoccota bacterium | reverse complement strand
CCCCCCCCCCCCCCCCCCCCGCCACACCCAAATCAAGCATCTATGAAGATACAAAGCGTTGCATTTACAGAGAACCAATCCATTCCCAAAAAATATACGTGCGATCGCATGCCGGGAACGAGCGAGCTCAATCCGCCGATTTCGATTTCGGATGTGCCAGCGGACGCGAAAAGCCTCGCACTTATCATGGATGATCCTGATGCGCCAATGGGCACCTTTGTACACTGGGTGGTGTGGAATATCCCTGCCGATACAACCGAGCTACAAGAGGGAAGTCTCCCAACCGGCGCGATCGAAGGAATAAATAGTAGCAGAAAAAATGACTATGTCGGTCCATGTCCGCCATCCGGTACCCATCACTATCGATTTCATCTCTACGCGCTTGATACCGTACTCGATCTGTCGACTTCTGCGGGGAGGGGGGAGCTTGTTCACGCCATGGAAGGGCACATCCTCTCCGAAGGTGAACTTGTCGGACTCTACCAACGAGGCGCATAATGTTGCTATACTGGAGCGCATGGCAAAAGGAAACAACAGTCAGCGAAAAGAAAAAAAGAAGCCGAAAAAAGAAAAGAAATAAGGCTCGTATACTCTCATGGAAAACGTTCCACACACAAAAAAGCCGTTTCGGTTTTTGGTCTGGCTGTTGTTGCTTGTGCTCATCTTTTTTGTTGTCGAAAAATCAGCAATAGTACCATCGATCAAAACTCTTTTCTCGCCACTCTCCCGCGTCGCCTCGCCCGAGCCGGCCAATGTATCGTTTCCGATTGAAACTCCCGCACCCATTGATCCTCCGCCGCCGCCACTGCCGGCACACATCACTACACCATCCGAAGTACGCGGTGTGTATCTGACCGAATGGAGTGCCGGCAATCCAAAAACCATCGATCGCATTCTCGATATGGCAAATACGACCGATATCAATACCGTTGTCATTGATATCAAAGACGCGACGGGTCGCATCGCATACCAACCGACCGACCCGATACTTGCCGCCGTCGGATCGGGGAGCTCGCGTATCAAAGACATTCAAGCCCTTACCGACACTCTTCATGAACACGGTATCTATACAATCGGTCGTGTTGTCGTCTTTGAAGATCCGCTTTATTCATCGCTCCATCCGGAAGACACGTTTACCGACACGCGTACTGATACGCCGTGGCGAAATTATAAAGGCATCACCTGGCTTCGTCCTGACAGCGAAGCGGTATGGGGGTACATCTCTGAGATTGCCCACGATGCGTATGCGCAGGGAGTTGACGAGATCAATCTCGACTATGTCCGCTTTCCTTCCGATGGTGAGCTTCAGTTCATCAAAGACCGTCCCGATACTGCAACACGAGAAACAATCATGGGGCAATTCTTTTCGTTTCTCGACGAACACGTTCGTGGTGACGGCATCCCACTTTCCGCGGATCTCTTTGGACTGACGATGAGTGCGACGGATGATCTCGGCATCGGTCAAACACTCGAAGTCGTCGCACCGCATGTCGATGTTGTTTGCCCGATGGTGTACCCCTCTCATTTTGCGCTCGGTAGCTACGGCATCGCCGCTCCAGCGACAAAGCCGTATGAGGTCGTTCACCGAGCGCTCTCGGATGGCATCGCGAAACTCTCTGCGATCAATATCGGGCCCGAGAAACTGCGCCCATGGTTGCAGGATTTTGATTTGCTCGGCGTGCCGTATACCGCAACCGAAGTGTCGGCGCAGATCCAAGCGACCACCGATGTCGGACTCTCCTCATGGCTCATGTGGGATCCGAAAAATACCTACACACCTGCGGCATTTCACCTCGAACCCACACAAGATGCTACACTGCAATCAGCTATCAATAACCAATAACACATAATATCTATGAAAGACCCATATCACGCACCCATCGAACAAGAGACATTGAGCAACACCGACTTTCGTCGCGTTGTGTGGACTGGAGAGCATTTGCAAGTGGTACTGATGAGTATCGCGGCGGGGGAGGACATCGGAGTCGAAACACATCCGCACGTCGATCAGTTTTTTCGTATTGAAAAAGGTGAGGGCCGCGCGGTTATCAATGGAGCGGAGTATTCACTTGCCGACGGCACCGCGCTTGTTGTGCCGGCAGGGGAGGAGCACAATATCATTAACACCGGTGACGTACCGCTTCTTTTGTACACTGTCTACGCGCCGCCGAACCACATCGACGGACGAGTGCACCACACCAAGGCCGATGCACTCGCTGATGAAGCAGATGAAGCGGCAGGACCGCAATAACTATGGCGGCAACGATATTTCTCATCGGAAGAATCATTTTTGGGGGATTTTTTCTCTACAACGCCTACCGGCATTTTACCAATCTCACCAGCATGACGATGTACGTCACATCAAAGAGAGTGCCGTTTCCCAAAGCGGCGGTCATCACTACCGGCGTGATGCTTGCGCTCGGCGGACTTGCCATCGTGTCGGGAAAATTCATGATTCTCGGCATGATCATCCTCGTGCTCTTTTTGGTACCAGTGGCATTTGCCATGCATGCCTTTTGGAAAGAAACTGATCCGCATATGAAGGCCATGCAGATCGTTCAATTCAGCAAAGATATCGCGCTTGCCGGGGCGCTCCTTATGCTGATTGCAATCGGGCTTATCATCGGTTGACAAATATTGGGAACTTGTTATTGTTATCACAAAGATATTTGGACGGGGATTTGGTGACGAAACGATGCGAAAATCTAGGGATGGGTTAGTAAGCATCGGACCGGTTTCGGAAGAGACCGGTTTTTTCTTTTGGCGGGCTTGTCAACGACGGCTTCTTTGGTATAGTCAAGAAAACAATTTTTTTAAAATAAAAAAGAGAAAAGTGAAAAAACAGTCAAACGAGGAGTTCATTGCATGGATGAGGAAAGAGTTCGTTCGCCTTGATGGTTTATTGAAAGAACTCGGATATAAAGAAATGAAGCCGGAAGAATACAAAGGGAGAAATCTTATTCCGCCACGTAATTTAAAAGGTAGAGAAAAAGGTTACATCTACAAGCCTGAAGACGAAGAAAATCAGATGGAAGCAATCGTCTGGACGACACAAGATGTGTTCACTCTCGACCCGCGTGAAAAAAATAAAGATACGGGGAAAAATCTTATCCGGTATAAAGGGAAAGCACGATACCATGCGAAGCCAACCTTACGATCGCCGAATTACGTCGACAACATGTATTGGAAGGCGAGGGCAAATAAGGAACGAATTGATAATCGTCCAAAGGATAGCTTCAAAGGCCAGTACATGCTTATAGAAAATGGTGGAAAAAATATCTACCAAAGATATTGGCAGAGTGTTCAGAGAAATAAATTTGATGGCGGGCGTTTTGAAAAGGTATCTTTTGATCATGGGTTATCTCCGGAAACAATTGAACATGTCAATAAACGGAGAAAGTTGGTAAATCGATACAATAAACAACTGAGAGCTAAAGGAAAAGAACCTGGCGCCTACGTCAGGAGAAGAAATCCATGGAAAAAGAAAGACTCTAAATCGGAAAACTAATTCCCGGATCCTATCGAAATCGATAGGATTTTTTATTTTGCAATCTTATTTTGCTATGATACGAGTATGCTGTTTCAACTGCTTCGTTTGCGAAAAAATATACGCGAGGCCCGGGAAAACCCCGGCAAGTTTGCCGGCTCTCAAGCGGCGGGGCTTGCGACGAGCATCGTCATCATACCGCTTCTCATCGCGGTGCTCTGGCTTGCGCTTCTCTTTTTGTTCGGATTTACGCACGTGCTCGGCGGACCATTCGGCTTTTTTCGTTTTTTGTTTGTGTTCACGCTCATCATCATGGTTCCGATCATCGTATTTCTCGCGAAGACGATTCGTGTCATTCGTTCATCGGTTCGCGGCACTGTAAACAAAGTGACAGAGATACAACAGAGGCCAGCGCGTGACGCGACGTTTACTGAAGAAAAATAAAAACACCCCTTTGAACCGCGCAGTAAATTGGGTTAAAAACTTACTCTACTACGCGGATCAAAAAGGTGCCTTTGCCTATAGTACCGCTCCTACAAATATGGTCAAGTGGGGCTGTGGATAACTCTCGGTATGCAGGAATGAGATCTCGTCGCCAGCGGGTTGACAGAAGGAGTACAATAGGGGAATGGACCACAACCAAACAATATATGTTGCAGGAGGCTGTTTTTGGTGCACGGAAGCGGTCTTTAAGAACCTTCGTGGCGTGCTCGATGTCGTCCCGGGATACACCGGCGGTACCGATCCGCATCCGACCTATGAGATGGTTTGTCGCGGCACCACCGGCCATGCCGAGGCGATAAAAATCGTCTACGACGATTCCGCGATTTCGACCGCTGACTTGCTTGATGTCTTTTTTGCGACTCACGATCCGAGTACGAAAAATCAGCAAGGAAACGATGTTGGTACGCAATATCGATCAGCGATTTTTTATACGAACGATGCGCAAAAAATTGAAGCAGAAAAAGCGATTGCTCGCGCGCAGGCATCTCTTGCTGACGGGAAACATGTCGTTACCGAGGTTGTTCCTGCGTCAACGTTTTATCCGGCAGAGGATTACCACAAGGACTACTACGCATCGCATCGCAACACCCCGTACTGCCAGCTCGTCATCGACCCAAAAATAGAAAAATTGCAAAAAACGTTCCACGACAAGCTTGCGTAGTCCCCCCGTCGCGGCGGAGGCGTCGTTTATTTGCTATACTGACGCTATGAGCATTCCGTACGATCCGGAACACATCACGTACTTTGGCGAAACAGACTTTCGCAATCAAAAAACCAGATTTGGCATCAAAAGTCGCGACCGTACTCGTCATATGTACGTGATCGGTAAAAGCGGCGTCGGAAAATCGACGCTTCTTGAAAATATGGCGATCCAAGACATCATCCACGGTGAAGGTGTCGCAGTGCTTGACCCGCACGGCTCTTTTGCGGAGAAAATGCTCGAATACGTTCCCGAGCACCGCATCAAAGACGTCGTCTATTTTGCACCATTTGATACTGATTACCCGATTTCATTTAACGTACTCGAAGACGTCGGTCACGACAAGCGACACCTCGTCTCAAGCGGACTGATGAGTTCGTTCAAAAAGATTTGGGTGGATGCGTGGAGTGCGCGCATGGAGTACATCCTCAACAATATCCTACTTGCGTTGTTGGAATACCCGGATGCGACACTACTTGGCGTCAATCGCATGCTCGCGGACAAAGAATTTCGAAAAAAAGTCGTGGAAAATATCTCCGATCCGTCGGTCAAGAGCTTTTGGACCGATGAGTTTGCAAAATATGGTGAACGCTACATGCAAGAAGCCGGTGCCGCGATTCAAAACAAAATCGGTCAACTCACCGCAAATCCGCTCGTGCGCAACATCATCGGTCAGTCGCATTCGAGTTTTGACATCCGAACACTCATGGATGAACAAAAGATTCTCATCATCAACCTCTCAAAAGGGCGCATCGGTGAGCAAAACACATCGCTCTTGGGAAGTATGCTTATCACAAAAATCTATCTCTCCGCCATGAGCCGTGCGGAAGTGTCTCCCGATCGGATGAAAGGACTCGCAAATTTTTATTTCTACGTCGATGAGTTTCAATCGTTTGCAAATGAGACGTTTGCCGATATTTTGGCGGAAGCGCGAAAATACAAACTCGCGCTCATCATCGCGCACCAATATGTCGCACAAATGGAAGAAAAAGTGCGCGATGCGGTATTTGGCAACGTCGGCACCACGGTCTCATTTCGCGTCGGACCGCTCGATGCGGAACTGCTCGAAAAAGTATTTGCGCCGCAGTTTACTCAAAACGATCTCATCAACCTCGGCATGGCGGAGATCTATCTCTCCCTTATGATCAACGACATCGGCTCTCCGCCGTTCTCTGCTCGAACGCTTCCGCCAATCGCGCGCCCGACAGTCAATTTCAAAAACGACGTCGTCGAATGGTCAAGAAAAACCTATGCCCGTCCGAAAGAATCCGTCGAATCGAACATTGGCGACTGGTATGTCAAAGACGCGCCGACTGAGGAAGAATTTCCAAAAAAGAAAATCCGATTTGCTCCCGATGGCGCTCCGTCATATCAGGCACCTCGCACTCAATTTTCCGGAGCGCAACGCCCCCAGTCAAACCATCAACCGTTTAAAAAAGTCTTTACGGAGCGACCTCCCGCATCTTTGACGGCATCACCGCCTCCATCAGCACCCGTGCCCGCACCTGTGTCGGCACAATCTCCAAAAACGCCTGCCACTCCTGTGGAAATAACCCAAGAACCAAAGCCGTCTCCCGCACTTTCGTCCCTTTTGAATTCGCTCGATTTTGAAAAAGAAGAAAAGAAAGAATCCCCATCGACGATTGCCGATGAACAACAAAGTCCGGCACCATCTTCACAAAACATTTCACCAATGAAAAAAATGCCCGGCGAACCGTTTGAAGGAGAAAAGCCATTTCGAGAAAGCGTGATGCCGGTGAAATATACCGAGCGTGGTCCGAGTGAACAAAACAAAGCACTTCTGCGTTCCGCGCTTGAAAAAGCGGGAACTGTTGGCGCAAAAACACCCGTACCACCTCCGGCACCAGCACGTCCAGCGGAAAAAACCACTCCTCATACTCCATCATCTCCCGAAGTTGACAAAAAGACTCCCGACGGCGAAGTTTCTCCCGACGCGCTGAAAAAAATATTTGAGTAACCATGAAGCGTGTCTTTATCACACTAGGAATACTAGCGGTGTTTTTCCCTGCAGTTGTGCACGCCAGCGTTCACATCACCGAGATCGCGTGGATGGGAGTTGCCGGCACCAATGGTCAGTACGGCGAATGGTTTGAGCTCTACAACGATGGCACTGATGATGTCGATCTTTCAAATTGGAAACTCTACAGTGGCGGCGGAAGCGATCTTGTGGTCACACTTACGAAAACGATCCCCGCCGGCGGGTATCTGCTGGTCGAGCGAACGACGCCGTCGATGCAAGATCCGGTACTGGGTATCAATGACGAATCGGGAAGTTTTGGTGGCGGAGGATTTTCAAACAGTGGTGAAGATTTGATCCTCAACGATCAAAACGGTGCCACGATTGAAACGCTTTCGTACGCATCAGGGTGGCCGGCGGGAGATGCGTCCACCAAAGAAACGATGCAATGGGATGGCACACACTGGATTACTGCCGCCGCGACGCCGGATGCTCCCGCATCCTCGGATGGAAACAACAATCAAGGAGACGGTACCGGCAGTGACACCACCGACGGCGATACGACTGAAAATAGCCAATCGACAAGTGTAGTGACTACCAGTCCTTCGCATGCGCCAAAAATTCATAACACGCCACACATCACCCTTGCGCTTCCAACTGATGTCTATCAGTACGTCCAGTACAAATTTTCAGCGGAAGTCGTCCTTGAAAATGATATCAACCCCACCCGCGGTGTCTTTTTATGGAACATGGGAGATGGGACATCGGTGAAAGAGGGAAAGCTTGCGCCGATCATCCACGCATACCAATATCCCGGCGTGTACACACTGTGGTTTGGTTATTATAGAAGCGTTTTTGACGAAGATCCGACGCTCACGAGCTCTGCCACCATTCGCGTCGGTCTGCCGGCACTCGAGCTCTCTACTGTCGGGACTACCGCAATCGAGATCACCAACGATTCCGGCAAACAAGTGGACCTCTCCGAGTGGAAAGTGGCGTACAGTGGCACAACCGGAATCCTTCCAACACAAACGTTTCTCGCCGCTGATGCGTCAATCACGATTCCCTCGATGGCGCTTGGGCTTCAAACAATCGGGAAATATGTTTCTCTGCTCACGCCGACCGGGGAAGTCGTCGCATCGACGGGTGTTTCGAACAAAAAATCTCCAACCAATAGCGCAGGCCAATCACCCAACAATCTCTCATCACATGATCTCACTGCTTCCGCAGGAAGTGCCACGGAAAATATGTTTGCTGACGATACAAGCACCGACAGTACACCACCATCGCCAACGCGAAACCGCACCAGAGATTATATCTTTGGTGCGGTCGCGGGTTTGATAATCGTCCTGTTCATACTCCTCGAGCGTTTTATGGCCCGGCAGGAGTAGTGGTGGGAGAGGAGGGGACATCAGGGGTGATGGAAAATGCCGAATCATCATCAGTAGTAGTAGTGCTCTGATCGGACGAAGCGTTTTGCTCTGTGTCATCGGTCGTATTGTCGCCGGTGCTATCGGTCGTGGGGGTAGTATCGGTCGTTGTCGCTTCGTCAGTGATGTTGTCTATTTCTTTCGAGAGAATCTTTACTTCTTGCTGAGAGACCTTTTGGATTGTTCCATCGACAGCTTGGACGGCGGCGGTTGCGGCATTGTCGTGCTCAGTGGTGGTGTCATCAGTGCCGATAGTTTGTTGGATCGCGTCTTTGTTTTCCTTCAGATTGTCCTCGAGGTTGGCGGTCACCGAAAGCGCAGTACTCGGTGATTGATCGGAGAGCGCGCCCAATTCTTTGGTGAGGTCTTTGATGTTACTATCGAGCGCTTTTTGTGCAATCTTTTGCTTTTCAGGTGTCAGCGACTTTGTTTCTGCAAGCGTCTGCATCTCTTTTGCGCGGTCTTCCACTTGTCCTTTGTGGAATGCAACCTTCTCTTCAGGGGTGGTGAGAAATGCGGCGCGAACTTTTGCATTAAAATTGACCTTTACCGGGTAGAGCGGATCGCCGGGAAGTGCGTTGCTTGCGACTGCGGAGATACTCCCCAATACAAATGTTACAAAAAGAAAACTCGAAAGCGCCACGCGCAGTCCATGATGGACGCCACGCTGAAAGAGAGATTCGGTCACGACGATCGGCGCATTCATCGCACGAGCGACATGGATGCGAAGCAAACTACGCTCTTCAACGGAGAGCTTGATGGTTTGCATTTTCTTCAGTTTTGATAATTTATGTTCCATATTATTTACTATTGGTAAATCGACCGCGCAATTTCTTCATGATGCGGTGTATCTGCACCGTCATCGCATTGGTTGTCTTTCCAAAAAGGATGGCAATCTCTTCGATCGGACGTTCTTCGGAAAATCGCAAAAAGACGATTTGTTTGCTCTCTTCATCGAGTCCTTCGACAAGGGAACGAACGGTTGCCATATCATCTCCCTTAAAGATCTTTTCGTTCGACAGATCATCTTCCGGGTCAAACCCCGACTCCATGAGTGCATCGAGGGAAGCACTCTTCGATCGCTTGTAGTAGTCGATGAGCGCGTTTCGAGCGGTACGGTACAAAAATCCTTCCTCGTGGGTGATCGTCTTTCCGGAAGCGAGGTACATCCATGTCTTGGTGAAGGTGTCCTGGGTGATGTCGAGCGCGACGGCTCGGTTGCCGGATCGAAAATAGAGGAAACGAAAGATGGGGTCCTGGTAGCGTTCAAAAAGAGAAAAGAATTGGTCTTCCTTCTTGCTGTTTGATTCAAAATGATCGCTCTTTAGCTGTGACGATTCCCCGGGCTTCATATTACAGGTAAAGACAGTATACCCGCACACTTCTTACTTACAAAGGAAATACGGCTGTAATAGAAGGGCAGGCGAAGCAAAGACGTAGTCACTTGCTATCGGGACGGCGGGTACACCTGCTTCACTGAGGGTATTTTTGAGAAACAGCTCCAAAAACGGTATACTGCGACAATGCAAACTGCCACACCCACCACTCGTCCAAAAATAGTCATCGTCGGTGGAGGGTTTGGGGGTATCACTGCCGCTCAGCATCTCTCAAAAAGGGCCGGCTCCTGCGACATCACACTCATATCAAAAGATCCGATTTTTGAATACTACCCTGCACTTTACAAGCTCGTGACGGGGGCGCTTGCGATCGAAGTGTCGCTCCCGCTTCACAACATCACACGCTTGCGAAGAGTGGCGATAGAGCAGGGGACATTCGTCAAAAACGACACCGCGCGTCGAGTGATCATGCTCGAAGGGGGAAAAGAAATAGCGTACGACTATCTTGTGCTCGCACTCGGGAGCGAAACCAACTACTTCAACATCCCGGGACTCCCCGAACTGTCGTACAGTTTCAAATCAGTGAAAGAAGCGCTTCGCCTCAAGCGACATTTTTGCGATCTATTTTCTGCCGCGGTTGGCATGAAAAAAGAAGATGCCGTTGCCAAACTCCACACTGTCATTGTTGGCGGAGGTCCGTCGGGGGTGGAACTTGCCGGCGACCTCACGCATTATCTGCGTGACCTTGCTCGCACATTCACACTCGATCCGAGTCTGGTAACCATTGACCTCATCGAAGCGGCAAATCGCATCTTGCCGACATTTTCAGAAAAGGCATCGCGCAAAGCTGACAAACGACTGCGTATGCTCGGGGTCAACATTTACACCAACCGCGCGGTGATGGAACAAGACATCAACGAAGTCTCGATGGGAAGCATGAATTTCAAATCAAACACGGTGATTTGGACGGCAGGGACGCGTATCAACAGCGCCTATCAGGCTGTCTCCGGCGTCACGTTTACCGACCGCAAACGAGTGGACGTAAATGATTTTCTCGCGCTTCCACATGACGATCGAGTCTTTGTCATCGGAGACGGAGCGGGGACGAAGCACAGCGGTCTCGCGCAGACCGCAATATACGATGGCAGATACATCGCGCGACACATCACTACACTTCTCAAAGGATCAAAACCAAAGCCATACGTACCGCCACGTGTCTCGTATCTCGTCTCTGTCGGCAACTGGTGGGCACTGTTTGTCAGTGGCAACAAGATATTCAAAGGCGCTTTGCCGTGGATCATGCGTACCGCCGTGGACCTGCGCTATCTGCTCTCGATCATGCCGCTTCGACATGTGATCGCCGTTATTCGAAAAGGGCACAACTACCGTCATTCAAAGACGTACTGCCCGATGGAGTGACACGGTAAAATGTTTAAAACTTTTCAATAGCAATGAGGTTTTTTTATTTCTGAATTTTCTTCAGTGCAAGCGGAATCTTTTTGAAATCAGTCATTAGTTCGCCGCGCAAACCGCCGTTGTAGAGCGCCGCGGCGGGATGGTAGAGCGGGAGAAAATAGTTTGTCGGGATACCATCGATGTGCTTTATCATCAGTTTGCCGTGCACCTGCGAGATCTTTTCGGTCGGGAAAAAATGATTCATCGAGTGACGTCCGAGAAAAACGATGAGTTTCGGTTCGATGGCGCGCAGTTCTTCTTCCATCCATTCTTTGCAATCCTCCTTCTCTTTTGGCTCGGGATCGCGATTGCCCGGCGGGCGGTATTTGACGATGTTGGTGATGTAGACATCCTCGCGCTTCATGCCGATTGAGGCGAGCATCTCCGCGAGAAATTTGCCCGCGGCGCCAACGAAGGGGCGACCCTGCTCATCCTCGCTTTTCCCCGGTGCTTCGCCGATAAAGACAACGTCGGCATGCGGGTTGCCATCGCCAGGCACCGCCTGTGTGGCGCTCGTTTTTAGCTCGCATGTGCAGTGAGTTTTCCAATAATCGTGAATTTCCGCGAGCATTTTTGTCATTGGATTATTATGCCACCTATGGTACCATCGTGTCATGTTTGGACTGAAAAAACTTCTCATCCGCAAGGTAATGGAGCGAAAGCTCAAAGACATGTCCGCCGGTCAACGCGAGCAGATGCTTGATCTCGTGACCAAAAATCCTGACTTTTTCAACAATCTCGCAAAAGAGATCAAAGCAGAAACAAAAAAAGGCAAACCAGAGATGGCTGCCTCTATGGAGGTGATGCGTCGCCACCAGGGCGAATTGCAAAAGTTAATGATGGGGAAATAGCATGTCGTTGAAAATCGGTATCGTTGGACTTCCCAATGTCGGCAAATCAACTCTCTTTAACGCGCTCACCAAAAAGGGTGTTCCGGCGGAAAATTATCCGTTCTGCACGATCGATCCGTCAGTCGGGATCGTTGCGGTGCCGGACGAGCGAGTACAGAAGCTCTCGGAATTTTCGCACTCCGCAAAGACGATCCCTGCGGCGGTTGAGTTCGTCGATATCGCGGGACTTGTCGCCGGCGCATCAAAAGGGGAAGGACTCGGCAATAAATTTCTCGCACATATTCGCGAAGTCGATGCGATTTTGGAAATGGTGCGCACGTTCAAAGACAAGGATATCGTGCATGTCGCGAACAAAATAGATCCGCTCTCCGATATCGCAATCATCAATCTTGAGCTCATTCTCGCCGACCTCGAAACAGTGAACAAACGAATCGATAGCAACAGCCGCGATGCCAAACGAGGAGACAAAGAAGCGGTTGTATTGCACGGTGCGCTTGAAAAACTAAAAGAGACGCTCGAAGCGGAGAACCTTGCGAATACGATTGCTTTTGATGAACAGGAGCTTCCGCTCGTTGCCCAGCTCAACCTGCTTACGATGAAGCCCATCCTCTACGGGCTCAATATCTCTGCGGCAAACGAAAACGTAAGTGCGACAGAACTTGCATCAAAGATTCCCGGCCCCTACATCGAGATTGACCCGGTGTTTGAAACGGGACTCGACACGCTCATCAGTGCCGCCTACGACCTCCTCGGACTTGAAACATTTTTTACAACAGGCGTTGATGAGACTCGCGCATGGACGATCAAAAAGGGAAGTACCGCACCGATTGCGGGCACCGCGATCCACACTGACTTCAAAGACAAATTTATCCGTGCGGAAGTCATCAACTGGCAGGAGCTTCTTGATGCCGGCTCCTATGCAAATGCCCGCGCGCAAGGCCTTGTGAGAACAGAAGGGAAGGAATACATCGTGCAGGATGGGGATGTGATTGAGTTCAAGATTTAATCTCGACACCAATCCACGAATAGATCGAATGACACGAATGAGGACGGTAGCTTGACTTTCCATGATTTTGGTGATATAATATAAGCAAATCAAAATCTATACCAATGATAAAATTACAAAATTATTGGATGAAATTACCCTTTTCGGTAAAAGTAGTTATCGTAGGTCTCGTAGTATATTTCCTGCTCGGGACAATGATCGCAAGGCTTCAGCAAGGGATGCCCTTGCGAGCAAAATAATAAATTAACCCCGGTTTTATGCCGGGGTTTGTTTTATATAAAAAAAACGGGAGTTGTAACTCCCGTTTACTAAAGAACTATTTTAGGATTGTTTGTTTAATAATCCTGCCCTTTTCAAAACTGTTCCCATTGTTGCGCCGTTCCTTTCATTCTTCACACGACGAACCTCGTGACAACGATTGAGCCCAAAATTGTACATGGGACATTCTGCCCCAGCACATTTCCCCAGGTTGCAATTTGTTGCAAACCTTGTAGGAAAATACTCCGTATCAAGTCCTACCCGTACTGCCTTAATCACGTCATTGATTGTAAGTTCTTTACCGATAAGGCCAGGCACATCAGGGTCAACTTTTGATCCGTTTGAAATGATTCCAGTGTTTTCATCGAAATAGATTTCTGGAACGGAATCATTAAATTGATTTTTTTCCAATTCAGAAAAACACAACGGTTTTTGTGATCGTACACCGAGAACCGCTTGCCAGAGAATCTTTGCAATTTCTCTCATTTCGTCTGGTCGTATGTGTTGGCTGTTTGGCATGAGGACGAATTGGCCGTTACTTTTGTGTAGAAACAAGACTCCGAGCTTCTTTTCTCGGTTGTTGTCTCTCCACTTGTTATGAACAACCTTGTTCATCACCGGGATATCACTTTTGATTTCAAGAAGAATAAATTTTTCTTGCTTGTTTGGAATCACAAGCTCAATCATATTCTCATTTTTATCATATGCTTTCTCGGCTTTGATGAACAATTTGGCTTGCTCAACGTGGTTCTTGTAGAACCTGTACGCTTCTTTTAGCAATTCACTTTGTTCCCTTACGTCATTCCCGACCGCTTCGGCGCCTTTCTTAAGATTTTGTGCGAACGAACCGGTTTGGAGCATGCGCAATACAGTGCATTCCTGCGGACTCAATCTTCTGTTTTGTGTCCTACTGAGGCATTGGATAAGGTTATCTCCGTTATTGTCCTCGTAGTTTACATACTGAATAAGATCACCATAAATCTTTCGATTTTCTGATGTTCGTAATAAATCAAGAAGATCGACTACACGTTGAGCGCATGATTTTTTTTCTTTCCGATTGTCATGTTCATCAAGTGGTCCGTTTCCAGTCAACAACAATATCGATGCCTGTTGCATTGCCATAAAGAAACCGTCTTCGCCAAGGAGGTTTCGTTTGCATAACTCGTATCTACTGATTGGGCCAAACAATGCATTTTCGATACCAGGGAATCGGTGCTTTCCTTCTGGGGTATTTTGAAACAAGTACCCCGCAAAATATTCATCATTGTGAGGGCCATAGTGAGTACCTATGTGCGTGATACCGCCGATAGGTGTTCCATTATAGTAGGCTTTTTTGAGCTCATCGATTGTCGCTCTGCGACAATCGATGACAGGGGATTGGTTTTGTAACATGTCGTTATTTTTTTGTTAATTAATCTTGCCGCATAACGCCGGGCAAGTTCGGCTTGTTTGGTCGCATTCTAACATGTTTTCTAACAAAAGTCAATTTGCTGCAATTTGCTCAAAAAAAGCCTCTATGGTAGAGTTTTTCCACTATGTCACAGGATAATTTGGTCAGATTGGTTAACAAGGACACCAAGGAGGTGTATTGGACGACCAAGAACAGAAAAAAGCTCGCCGACGTGAAGCTCGAGAAAAAAAAATACAGCAAAAAGCTCCGCAAGGTGGTTACCTTTAAAGAGTCAAAGAAATAATCCTTCGACAAGCTTAGGATTTACAAAAGTAGCCCGACGAGGACTCTTTTGTTATAGTTATCTGCGTTGGGTGGTTAGTGTAGTGGTAGAACAGCGGTCTCCACCCCGTCGTTCGCGAACGACGGGGTCCAAAACGAATTCTAATTGTGTTTTATGTTTATATTTTAAAAAATAAAAAGAAAGGTAATCTCTACATAGGATATACAACTGATTTAAGAAAAAGATTAAAAGAGCACATATCAGGCCTTGTTTACACAACAAAACGTTATGGCTCTGACGTCGAACTTGTATATTACGAAGCTTACAAAAATGAATTTGATGCAAAGGATAGGGAAAGAAGTTTTAAAAAGTCTGGTTCAGTGTATAATGGCCTCGTTAAGCGAATAAAGAGAAGTATTCAATCGAACAAGGGTCTATAGTTTCAATGGTAAAACATCGGTCTCCAAAACCGAGGTTGCAGGTTCGAGTCCTGCTGGACCCGCTCTATGGATAAAAAATTAAAGGTTCTGCTCATCAGCAGTCTCATTTGGAATTTTGGTGACGGGATGCTCGGACCGCTCTTTGCGGTATTTTCACAAAACGTCGGCGGAAACATCCTCGACGTGTCGTCTGCGTGGGCGATCTATCTGGGAGTCATGGGGGTCCTTACTATTTTTGTCGGGAAAATGTCAGATCGGTACAGCAAAGAGAAAATCATGATTGCCGGCTATCTCGTCACCGCTCTTTTCACCTTCGGCTATGTGTTTGTAACGACGCCCGCAATGCTCTTTTTTGTGCAAGCCGGTCTCGGTGTTGGGATCGCACTGTGCAATCCGACATGGTACGCACTGTATAGCAAGTATGCTGATGAGAGCGCGGCGGGGTATTCGTGGGGACTTTCTGACGGACTGACGCACATCGTCGCCGCTCTCTCTATCATCGTAGGCGGTCTCATCATCAGTTATTTTTCGTTCAAAATACTTTTCGTGATAATGGGCACTCTTCAGCTCATTTCTGCGGCGTATCAGGCAAAGATATTTTTATTTGAGAAGCATACTTCTTGAACCACGTGCGCTGGCGTTTGGCGTAGCGCCAGATGGCGGTCTCGAGTTGGGTGAGCGTGTCGTGTTTTGAAAGGTTGTTTTGCAGGTACCGCGCGATGAAGCGATACTCAAGCCCGAGCGATTCGAGTCGCTTCCATGATAGACCTCCGCCAACTGGCGGGTGATGAAGCTTCAGAACTTCGATGACCATGCCTTGTTTGATGCGCTTCATGAGGCGATCGTGAATCCTTTGTTTGAGTACTGCATCTGGAAAGTCGAGATAGTGCCACGTCACATCGTAGCGCGGAAGCCTCTTTATTTTCGGCACTTTTCCAAGGGCGGTTGCGATTTCTATCGCGCGGATGAGACGGACTTTGTTGTGCGGGTCGATCGTTTCAAATCGATCCGGGTCAAGCGACTGAAGTGTGTGCGCGAGTGCCTGTGGTGTTTCTTTTTGCAGCTTTTTTCTTAGGCGTTTATTTGGCGGAACGGCGGGGAAGTCGGTGTTGTAGATGAGTGCGTCGATATAAAAGCCGGTGCCACCGCAGATGATCGGTACGTGTCCACGCCCGACAATCTCGTTGATCGCGCGTGCTGCTTTTTTTTGAAACTGTGCGACAGAAAAGGTGCGTTTCGGGTCGGCAACGTCGAGGAGGTGGTGCGGGATGCCTTTCATTTCGCGCGCAGTGATCTTCCCGCTTCCGATATCGAGCCCGCGATACACTTGCCGTGAATCGGCGGAGATGATTTCTCCGTTTACTCTTTTAGCGAGCGTTACCGCGTAGTCGGATTTGCCCGTTGCGGTCGGTCCGCACACGACGATGATTTTTTGCATGTGCCGCGGAGAGGAATCGAACCTCCATGGATTGCTCCACACGTACCTGAAACGTGCGCGTCTACCAATTTCGCCACCGCGGCGCTGTGCCGGAAGAGAGACTTGGTCACGAGTTTTGCTTCGCAAACTCTCGACCCCGCCTCGCCCGTCTCGCGTTGCTCGACATGGCTGCGGCTTTCAAGTCCTCACCTGTCACGCGCAGGCGTGACATTTTCCGACAAAATGTCTAATGACATTTGTGCCGGAAGAGAGACTTGAACTCTCATGGGATTGCTCCCGATCGATTTTGAGTCGATTGCGTCTACCATTCCGCCATTCCGGCAATCGGTACACTACGGCACGAATGCAGTTGCGACCAATGGAAGTATCTTTGCATTTTTTAGCCATTTTTTCAATGAACGAGTATGTTACACTATCCGAATGTCGAATCTCTACAGCAACTCAATATTTTTTATCGACGTCGACAAAATAAAGCCAAATCCCTTTCAGCCGCGTCGCGAATTTGAAGAAGGGCCACTCAATGATCTCGCCGAGTCGATTCGTCAGTATGGGGTGCTTCAGCCGCTGACAGTATCACGCGTCGAAAAAGAAACGCCGGAAGGCGGGCTCACGACCGAGTATGAGCTCATCGCGGGTGAGCGACGACTGCGCGCATCGAAGCTTGCGGGACTCACCCAGGTGCCGGCGATCATTCGTGTCGGTGACGACCCGATGATGAAGCTCGAGCTTGCGATTATCGAAAATCTCCAGCGCGAAGACCTCAATCCGCTCGATCGCGCACGCGCCTTTCTCCGCCTTGTTGATGAATTCAAATTTACCCAAACGCAGATCGGACAAAAGATCGGCAAGAGCCGCGAGTATGTTTCCAACACCATCCGCTTGCTTTCTTTGCCGCAGGAAATGCTCGATGCGCTTGCCGGCGGCAAAATCAACGAAGGGCACACGCGTCCGCTTATGATGCTTTCAAATCGCCCCGAAGAACAGCTCACACTTTTCAAAGAAATCACTCAACGTCGCATCAGCGTGCGCGAAGCAGAACGCATCGCGCGTCGTATCGCGGTGGAAAAGGTTCGCAACCGCGCCACCATGCCGAACGGAGCGCTCATGCAACTGGAAAAGAAACTCCAAGACACTCTCGGTACTCGCGTACATATCGAACCGCGCGAACAGGGCGGCAAGATTACGATTGACTATTTTTCCAACGACGATCTCGATACCATTATGGCGGCGTTTAAACAAGAGGGAAATGAGACGAAGAAAGAAGAACCTCATGCCACAGCAGATCTGCCGGAGGGGCAAGAAACAGACTCACTTGATGATCGCAGTAGTGAAGAAATGAAAAAATCTGAAACAGACACTGACGACCTGTACAATCTCAAAAACTTTTCTCTGTAACAGGTATCCGGCGCCGATCCGAAAATATCCGTCGGTTGGCGGATTATTCGTAATTCGTGTCGAGCTTCAACGACGAGCGGATTTTTCGTCGTGCCATATTGCTTTTTGCATATTCAAGCCATTTTGTTGAGGGCTTTGCTCTTTTGCTTGTCATGATCTCCACGATGTCGCCGTTGTGGAGTGGGTCGGAGAGTGCGATGATTTTTCCATTGGCACGAGCGGCGTGCGTACTGTCCCCGATGTCGGAGTGAATCGCATAGGCAAAGTCGATGGCAGTTGCGCCTTCGGGCAGGTCGATGACGTCACCCTTGGGACTGAAGACAAAGATGCGATTTTTGAAAAAATCCATATGCAGGTGTTCGAGAAAGATATTTGAGTCACGCTCACTTTGGTGAAGCTCTTTGAGCTCTTCGAGCCAATTGAAGCTTTGGCGTGTCGACGGTGATGCGGTGAGGTTTCTTTCTTTGTACAGGACATGCGAAGCAACCCCCATCTCTGCTTCTTCGTGCATCTCGTGGGTACGAATCTGAATCTCAACGATGCCGTGATCGGTGATGACAGTGGTATGGAGTGATCGATAGCCGTTTGGTTTCGGAAGCGCGATGTAGTCCTTGATGCGCTTTGGAATCGGTTTCCAGAGCATATGCACCAAGCCGAGCACTTGATAACAGTCGGCAATAGTTTCTGTGAGTACGCGAAGCGCCACGATATCGTAGACGAGATCGGTGTTCCAATTGTAGCGGTCGAGCTTTTTGTACGTACTGTAAACGTGTTTGATGCGCGAACTGACATCGGCACCGTTGATCGAAAAGTCTTGAATCACTTTTTGAACTTCCGTGTGCGCATAGGCGATAGTCTTTTGCGCCTCGGGAACGATTTGTGCCATTATTTTCTTTGTTCGCTCGTATTCTTCCGGCAGGACGTATGGAAATGCGTAGTCCTCAAGGAGTCCTTTGAGATGTTCCATGCCGAGACGTCCGGCGAGTGCCGCGTGCACCTCGATGGTCTCAAGCGCGATGCGCTTTTGCTTTTCCTTTGATACATAGTCGAGCGTTGAGACGTTGTGCAATCGGTCGGCGAGTTTGATGATGAGCACGCGAATGTCTTCTGCCATAGCGACGAAAAATTTTCGCATACTTTCGACGTGACGTTCACGACCTTGATATTTGAGGGTACCAAGCTTGGTAACGCCTTTGACGAGAAAGAGCACACTCTCACCAAAACGTTCTTGGATGTCTTCTTCGGTGGCGTCAGTGTCTTCGAGAACGTCATGGAGAAGTGCCGCGGCGATTGTTTCAACATCCATGCCAAATTCGATGCAATATCGTGCCACCGCGATCGAGTGCGAAAAATACGGTTCGCCGCTGTTGCGCTGTTGTCCTTCGTGCTTTTTTTCAGAAAAAAGGTACGCGCGTTCGATCAAATCTTTTTCAGCGTTTGAAAGCGGAGAGGGGATACGTGAGATGAGGTCTTGGGCGGTCATGGAGGGACTATACCCTATTTTTTCTTTCTCTGAAACCCACGAGGTTTTTTCTCCTGCGCCAAGAGCTCGAGTGCTTGGTCGAGTGTAATAGTGTAAACATCGAGTGGCGGCTTGATGGAACGGAAGTTGCCGTCATGGGCGACATAGGGACCGAAGCGACCGTTGTTGGCGGTAACATCGAGGTCCGTCGTCGGATGTTTGCCGAGTGTGCGCGGGAGTGAGAGATACCGAAGCGCCATGTCGAGGGTGACTGTCGTTGGATCGACGGTTTTTGGAATGCTTGCCATTTTTGGCTTTTTCTTTTTTTCGCCTTTTTTCGCCCGTGTCCCTTTCGGCGGCATCTCTCCGAGTTGCACGTAGGGGCCGAAGCGACCGACTTTGGTGTATATGGACAATCCTGTCTCCGGATCGATGCCGATCGGTTCGTCTGCTTTTATTTCGAGCCCTTCAATCGTGAGCGCACCGTCGCAATCAGGATAGCGTGAGCAGGACAAAAACTTTCCTCCGCGACCGAGCTTCACGACCATTGAACTGCCGCATTTTGGACATTTAAATTTTGGATCCGCGGCTTCGAGTGTCGTTGCTTTGTCGAGCTTGTCTTTTTCTTTTACTTCTTTTTGGAATGGCGTATAAAAATCTTTGAGCGTTTTTGTATAATCGCGTTCTCCTGCGGCGATTTCGTCGAGCTCATTTTCCATCTCTGCGGTGAACGTATCGTTGATGTACTTCATGAAGTTTTGTTCGAGGAACGTCGAGACGACCTCACCGGTGTCGGTCGGCTTGAGCGAGCGGTTTATTTTCTCAACGTAGCCGCGCGTTTCAAGCGTCGAAATGATAGAAGCGTAGGTGGACGGGCGACCGATACCGCGCGCTTCGAGTTCTTTGACGAGTCCCGCTTCGCTGTAGCGGTTGGGCGGTTCGGTCTGTTTTGCAAGGTCGGTGATATCGAGGAGCGTGAGCGGTTCGCCTTCGGCAAGGGCGGGAAGTTCGACATCTTCGCCGCGGGCGGATGCATCGACGGTAAGCCATCCTTCAAAGAGTACGCGCGAACCGGTGACGGTGAAGTCGGGGATGGTTTCTTCTCGTATGTTTCCAACGACGCGAGTTTTGAGGAGTTGCGCGTCCGCCATTTGGCTTGTGATGGTCCGCTCCCAGATCAGACGATAGAGCTTCTTTTGTTCCTCGTTGTTACCGGCGGATGTTTTTTCGATATGCGTCGGGCGAATCGCTTCGTGGGCTTCTTGCGCGTTTTTTGCCTTGGTCTTGTAGGTGCGAACGGTGAGGAATTGTTTGCCGTAGGTCTTCTCGATATAGCCGGCGATGACCGGAAGGACTTGGGGAGAAATGGTCGTTGAATCAGTGCGCATATAGGAGATGTGTCCTGCTTCGTAGAGCTTTTGTGCAACCTGCATCGTGCGTGACGGAGAAAAGCCGAGGCGTGAGCTTGCCGCCTGTTGCAGTGTCGACGTGGTAAACGGCGCGCGCGGCGAGCGTTTTTGTTCGCTTTCTTTTATTTCCGTTACATACCACTGATGCGCGTGTGCGGCAGTGAGGATACGATCAACCTCCGTTCGATCGCGCGGTTCTTCGACACAGGTGAGCGTCAACTCCGCATTGCCTTTCGTCTGTACTCGCGCGGAAAGCACCCAGAAGTCTTCGGGGACGAATGCCGCGATTTCTCGTTCACGTTCGACGAGGATGCGAAGTGCCGGAGATTGGACGCGGCCGGCGGAGAGTCCGTAGCGGACTTTTTTCCAAATGATACCGGAGAGGTCGTACCCGACGAGGCGATCGAGCACGCGACGCGCTTCCTGCGCGCGGCGCAGATTGGTATCGATATCACGCGGCTCTTTGAGCGCGTGTTGGACGGCCTCTTTGGTGATTTCGTTGAAGGTGACCCGTTTGATGGGGGCGGTTACTTTTTTGTCCGTCTTCAGGAGAGATTCGATGTGCCAAGCGATTGATTCACCTTCGCGATCCGGGTCGGTCGCAAGCACGATCTCGTTTGCCTTTTCGGCGAGGTGTTGGAGCTCGTGTACCACCTTGTCCTTTCCTTTTGCGATCTCATAAAACGGAATGAACCCCCCTTCGATGTCGATTGCTTTCTTGTTTGATTTCGGCAGATCGCGCACATGACCGACAGAAGCGCGTACGGTGTACGCGCCATCCAAATATTTTTCTATTGTCTTTGCTTTTGATGGCGATTCGACGATTAACAACTTCATATATAAAGTGCAGTAGTACCATGCATTATTTTTTTTGGCAAATTGTCCGTGTTACAACCGTTCGATCATTCCAAGCGTTTCTCGAATCATTCCCTTGATTTCGAGCGTCGAAAAGATGATATTTGCTTGCGCGGCAGAAAGCGAAAGTTCATTGATGACATGTTCGCGTGTTTTTGGTTGTGAAAGTAGTGCTAGTACGCGTTCTTCATCGGAGTTTGTGATTGTATCATCGTCACGCTTCGTTTCCTTTTCCAATCCAATCTCTCGCAAAATGTCAGCACTCTCGATAATTGGGACGGCACCAATCTTTAAAAATCCGTTTGTCCCTTTTGAGGAAGGGGAGGTCACTGGCCCGGGGACCACACCGACGATTTTGTTGTACTCGATCCCGAGCCGGGCGGTGATCAGTGCCCCTGACTTCTCTTCTGCTTCAACAATAATTACAATATCCGCAATGCCGGCAACGATTCTGTTTCGGCGCGGAAATGTCCAGATGGCTCCGCGTTGATTGTTTTTGTATTCGCTTATAAGCGCGCCGCCTGCGCGCAAAATGTTTTCAGCGAGTCCGCGATGTTGTGCCGGATAGAGCACATTCCAATCAAGTCCCGAGCCGGGAAACGAGATCGTGGTAAGTCCGACATCGAGCGCCGCCTGATGCGCGACAGAATCAATTCCCAGCGCGAGCCCTGAAACGATGACTACCGGATAGCCACGAAGTCCTTCGACAAGCATGCGACAGACTGCTTTGCCATAACTGCTGCATTTACGGCTGCCCACAATCGCGACAATCTTCTTTCCTTTAATGGACTCAAGCGAGCCGCGAATAGAAAATGATTTTGGAGGTTCCGGAGTTTCTGCAAGGTATGGAAATGAAGCTAATGGATCGATAGTCTCAATGTGGAATTGTGTCATGTTGCGCAAAGTGTAGCATTGAAATATAGAAAGACCGCTTTGCGGTCTTTATTTATTTAATGTCAAAAATACGCTATAGTAGAGCCACATGCTCGATATCAAATTCATTCGAGAAAACCCCGACCTCATCAAAGAAGCGGCGCGAAAAAAGCACCTCTCGTTTGACGTTGCCGCGCTTCTTGCGGCGGATGACAAGCGACTTGCTACACTTTCTGCGTTTGAAACTGCTCGCGCGGAACAAAATAAACAAGGAGAAGCGATGGCAACAGCCACAGACAAAGAAGCGCTTCGCGAGACACTAAAAACTCTCAAAGAAGACGTCCAAAAAAAGGAAGACGCGCTCCGAGAAGCAATGAAAGAGTGGCAAGCGCTCATGTTGCAAGTACCCAACGTTCCTGACGTATCAGTTCCCGAAGGAGCCGACGAAAACGAAAATGTGCGCGTACGCACGTCGGGGGAGAAACCGTCGTTTTCATTCACTCCGCTTGATCATGTCGCCC
>DASZSN010000014.1:0-7251 GCA_035548655.1 Minisyncoccota bacterium | reverse complement strand
GTCCCAGGAACGAGTTGTGAAACTCGTTGTTTGATCTGCTTGAGCCATGATTCTTGCCATGGCCCGGTATCTTCCTTTTCAAAGGTGATACTACCAGTGTCTATCGTTATCTTTTTTAGACGCAACGACGCCTCATAAGGTTTTTCAAACAGTAACTGTTCGAACTCCTCCTGTAGTGGTGACAATGGAGCGTCGACACTTTTCCTCAATGTCCCAGACGGTTCGTAACTTGGAAATTTTACCGGTAACGGATACTCAGGGAACAAAAAGCCACTCGTGACAAGCAATTCTGCCACAGTGGCATCTTTAATGATCAATCTCATTTTCATACGTATACAAATTTTGTCACCATTGTAATAACAATATGCTTTATTGTCAACTTGTCGGTAGTTTTGCTATTATCTATCAATGCATTCGACAGACAGGGTCGTGACTCGTTTTGCACCGAGCCCGACCGGTAACCTTCATAGTGGCTCATACCGCACCGCCATCTTTTGCTATCTCTTTGCACGCAAACACGGCGGAAAGTTCATTTTGCGTATCGAAGACACCGATCGCGAACGATCAAAAAAGGAGTACGAAAACAACATCCTCGAATCGCTCGCATGGCTTGGGCTCGAGCACGACGCACTCTATCATCAAAGCGAACACGTCGAACGTCACCGTGAAGTACTCGAACGACTCGTTGCCGAGGGCAAGGCCTACATCTCAACCGAAGAGGCAAAAGACGGCTCGGGTGAGACGAAGGAGATCGTGCGTTTTAAAAATCCAAACGAAATCGTGTCGTTCAAAGACGAGATCAAAGGCACTGTCACTATGGATACGACCGATCTTGGAGACTTTGTGATTGGCAAAAGTATCACCGAGCCGCTCTACAACTTCGCAGTGGTGGTGGATGATTTTGACGAAGGAGTGACGCACGTGATTCGTGGTGAAGATCATGTCTCAAACACGCCGCGACAAATACTGATCCAACGTGCCATCGGCGCATCTACGCCCGTGTATGCGCATCTACCGCTCGTGCTTGGCATGGACAAACAAAAGCTCTCAAAGCGCAAGGGTGCGCTTGCGATGACAGAGTACCGCGATCTCGGTTATTTGCCGGAAGCACTGCTCAACATGGTCGCGATGATCGGGTGGAATCCGGGGACGGAGCAAGAACTTTTTTCAAAAGATGAGCTCATTGCGGCGTTTGATCTCAACAAGGTGCAATCATCGCCGGCGTCATTCAATCCGGAGAAACTTGATTGGTTCAATCGCGAGTACATGAAAAAACTTGATAGTGCTATGTTCTGGCAACATGCAACTCCATGGACACCAAAAGGACTCGACCACGCGATGGCGCATAAAATAGAACACCTCATCCGCGATCGCATCAACAAATTTTCCGATATCAAAACGCTTTTTGAAGCAGGGGAGTTTGATTATTTTTTTGCCGAGCCGATTGTCGATCACGCGATGCTTCCATGGAAAGGAGATAATCTCGAGACAGCGTGTGCGAACCTCGGCGAGGTTCGCACACGCCTCGAACAGCTCCCGCAAACCGACTGGACCTATGACTCCATCAAATCCGTCATCTGGGAGTACGCCGAAGCAACGGGAAGGGGCAATGTACTGTGGCCGTTTCGTGTCGCGCTCTCTGGTCGTGACAAATCCCCCGATCCATTCGAGATCGCATCCATCATCGGCAAAGAAAAAACACTTGCGCGACTTGCCGCCGCGGTCGCATAATACTCACATGAAGAAATTCTCAACCTTTATCATTTGTTTACTCATTCTTGCCGGTCTCATCTGGTACGGTCATTCACACCGTCCTCAAACGTCACCGCAGTCAGGAGTGCCGTCACCTGCCGGTACCATCGTTTCGTACGCTTGTGACGCGGGCAAGACCATTACCGCGACGTTTTATGATGGTCCTGTGATCCCTCCTACCACACCAGACGCACCGCCGACGCCGACTGGCACGGCGCACGTCATCCTCTCCGATGGTCGTACGTTTGACCTCGGGCAAACCATTTCCGCCGATGGCGTCCGCTATGCCACTCCTGACGAATCGTTTGTCTTTTGGAGCAAGGGCGACGGTGCGCTCGTTCTCGAAAACAACACCGAAGGGGCGTACACCAACTGTACCGCCGAGACGTCCACACCGTGATATACTGCAGATATAGCAGGTAATATGTTTGTCCTATGAATAAACACCACATGTTTCTTCGCGAGGCATCGAAGTTCCTCGCAGGTCTTATCGCCGCTGATTTTATTTTTGGGCTATGGGTCCTCATCAACGGTTCATATCCGTTTACGTTCTCCGGTATCACGTTCTCAACGAGCGCGGTGTACAGCTGGATGGCAGTCGATTTGTTCTTGTTCCTCTTTCTCGTTCACTACGCGTGGCACGCACATCTGCCGGGCCGCCACCCACGCAAATCCTTTTTGCGCCTTGCCGGGTGGGTCTTTGCGGTTGTTTCTGTCGCGCATTTTCTCCGCCTCTTTTTTGCGCTTCCGTTTATCGTCGGCACACTCCATGTCCCATACTGGACGAACCTTCTTGCGACCATTGTCACCGCGTTTCTTTCGTGGACCAGCTTTTCGTTTGCAAAACACAGCACAAACTAACGTCTAATAAAAATTCCCGATGGTTGCTATCGGGAAGAGTATCGTTGTTTTTTATTGTATCGGTGTCATTCCTGAAAAATCTTTTCTTTCTTTTACGATTACCACTATCAAAAATGATAGAGTAATTATTCCGGAGCCAACTTTCGTGTACAGAAATGTCTCTCGAAAAGCAGAGACATGGAGTGCACCATAGAGAAGTCCTGAGAAGATTGCGAGTGTACACATGACGATTGTCGCCAGTAATGACATATACAAAGGCATTCTGTCGTTACTTTTTTCATAAAACTTTCGCCAGAAATTCCGCACTTTTGCATGGTAGATGAGCGGTGATGACAACCACGCCAGATAAAAGTACCAGGCGTAGTTGATACTGAGAAACTCATGCTCATTTATTTCAACAAGTGCGATGAGTCCAAAAATCCCACAAAAGAAAAAGAAAAAATTTAAAACCAAGGCACTAAAAGAGCTGTCAGATAGTTTATTCATACGTATATTTTTCCCTATCCTACCATCACTTCGTTTTTTGTCAAAAATCTTAAAAAATAAAGGTTCTAAAATTAGTTAGTGTGATACAATTGCTCAGCAATTATGTCTCAAACAACAGTGATAAAAAGTAAAAAAATTCTTGCGTCTCTCAAAAAAATTTTAAAGTGGATTTTTAAATTGGAGGGATTTCTTCCAGCACTCTGGACCTGTATTTTCCTGTTTCTTTTAGCCCTCGTTCTAAACAATCCCTTTCAGAAAAAACTCTGGGAAAGGGAAGTAAAGCTAGAGTATGCAAAAACTGAACTTTCTCAAAAAGAAAAAATCTACGATCAAACCTCATACTATATAAATTCTAGGTACATTAATGCCTTAAGAGTTACAGGCGCACCGCACGATCAGAGTGTTTGGAATGATTATGTAAAATCTGTAGTCGATTTTAATGCATATTATGACCAACTAAGATTAGGACTGGCTTATTATTATGGTTGGGATTTTGCCTCAATCTTTGTCTCTAAAGATGTCGATACCAATCAAGCAATGCCCGAGTCTATTTATTACAAATTTACCAAACTACATAACTATCTGATAGAACTCAAAAATGGGGATGTGAGATCCTTTAATAAAGCAAACACCATCCTTGATTCGATTAATAACCAGAAAGATGATCTGTTTATAAGGATGATAGAAACGATGAAAAATGAGAACCAGCAACTCTTAAATCTTTATAATAAATGAAAAAAATTCCTCGAACTTATTCTAATATTCTCAAGAATACCAGAATAAAAAAGCAAAAATCAAAAACATAAAATAAAAAGACTGTTGCCTTGCAACAGTCTTTAACCTTTTTCAAGCGTCGTATTTTCGGTTTGAACCTTTTGGGATGTCATTATGTTTGCTCAACAATTCCATCAACACAACTTTCTCTTTGGGTTTAATCTCCTCTTTCATTGACAACTCCATAATTTGTTGGTTTCCTCCTTTTATCGTTGTAAACGGATCGGAGAAAAAGTTTTCTCCCGAAAAGAACCATGCCGGTGTACCGTCAATGTCGGTTGTCCGTAACGTGATTGTAGGAGAGTATGGATTTTCTTTGAAGTGGTTTGCGAACGCTTTTTCAAGCATTCGGTCGAGAATTTTTCCCAAAAAACCGGAAAGTTCGTGCTCTGTTTCGAAAACAGTCTTCAATTGTTTTTCTTTGGTGATATCAAAAACAATTTTAAACATTTCGTACCGTGAAAGTTTTTTTGCTTCCACGCGGCGTTCCAAGATGCCAATCATTTGATTTTTGCTTACGCACCACAAGGTGACATCTTCTGCCCCAAAATGGATTCGCATAGATACGATCCCTGCGATTGATTCGGTTTCAAAGAACGGAAAGGATAATTGCTCTTCCATATAATATGATGTTGTTTTTTTGCTATCATAAAATATTATTTAAAAAAGTCAAATGCCGACTTGGAAGATTTTTTCCAACTATATTATGAGGTGGGCGAGGCGAGAGGGTTATTGTTGTGCGGTAGTATCCTTTCTCCCGTGGTGTTTACTAAAGACGTAGAGATAAAGGATATCGAGGATGCCGATGGTGTTGACGATGAGGAGCGCGATAAACCAACCCTTCTCCTCCTTGTGCGCCGCTCGCCAAAGGGCGAACCCTTTCCAAATGATGGACCAAATGACCATGAGCGCGAGCCATACTCTCACCGGTCCGTGCAGTTGTGTAATGTTGATCATAGAGAAAGTATAGCATTTCTTGCCCTATCACATGACATTTTGATTGCGTGGCTTCATATTCCAATATTCTCAAGAATATTGGAATAGGGGCAGAGAGGGCAAGAGAATATATTGACATTTTGATTAGATATTATATAATATCTAAAATTTAAAAACCGCATAGTTATGAAAAAGAACTTGTTTTTTTTGAGCCTTCTGGTACTTGTCGGGATGAATATTCACGCACAAGGATATCTCGATAGTAACGGGGTGCCAAAGCCAAGGAACAGCTATATCAATGATTTTACTGGAAAGACGTTGTCTGTTGGTGAAGTACAAACACTCAACCATACTCTCGCTCAGTACGAGGATTCTACCTCCACACAAATCGTAGTGATTATCCTCTCTGAGTTGCCGAAAATGGAAAACGGCGAAACGTGGGTTCTTGCCGATCTTGCAAACGAAACTGCACGACAGTGGGGTATCGGGCAGAAAGATAAGAACAATGGTGTCTTGATGTTTTTTTCAATGAAAGAACACAAAGTACGCATCCAAGTCGGTTATGGTCTTGAGGGGGCTATCCCCGATGTGACCGCAAAGAGAATTATTGATGAGACCATTGTTCCCGCATTCAAAGAGAACAATTACTTTAAAGGGATATCTGAAGGCATCATCCAATTGCAAAGGGTAGCGGCAGGGGAGTTTAAATCAGAGCCGGAGGAAAAGAATTCCTCGAAAAAGGAATTCATTACTTTTCTGCTTACCTTCTTTGGACTGTTTGTTGTCGTCATCGCATTCATGCTCTTTAATATTGAAAATGATAACAAACGACATGAAAAAGCATCATCCCATAGTGATGAAAATGACAGTGATATCATTCCACTTGTTGCAGGGGTAGCGGCAGGAAGCACATTGTCTTCGGAAGACAACAGTGGCAAAGAAAGCAATGATAATGATGATGAGAATGACGAACATGCGTTAAATACTTCACCAGATGACTCAAACCCTAATTCAACTTTTGGTGATTTTTATTCCGGTGGTGGCGGTGGATTTGGCGGTGCCGGTGCAGAAGGTTCTTGGTAATTTTGACATCCAAAGTAGTTGAAAGCGCGCAGATATATCTGTGCGCTTTTTAATTTTATCTTTGTATCCGCATGTAAATATTCTTGAGCATACCGGAATAACAGCCCACAGAGTCTTTGTTTTTGTCGTTTGCTTGTATACTTATTCTATATGGGTGGATACGACGTTTATCAGGCATTTATCAAACCATCATGGGCGCCACCGGCATCGGTGTTCGGTCCGGTATGGACGGTGCTCTATGTGCTGATTGCGATTTCGTTCGGTGCGGTTTTTTATAAAGTCTCCAAAGGGACGATTCCATTTTCGATCATGATACCCTTTGCACTCAATCTGCTGTTCAATCTCATCTATACACCGATACAGTTTGGCCTCTTGAACAACACGCTTGCCGCGATCGACATTGTCTTGGTGCTCGGCACGCTCATCTGGGCGCTTATCGCGATATGGCCGTACGCGAAATGGATTGCACTTATCAACATTCCGTACCTTGCATGGGTATCGTTTGCGACCGTGCTCCAGCTATCAATCACCGTGCTTAATTGGAAGTAAGAGAGCATCGTCGGTCTCGTCCTTAGGATATATCGGTAAGTGATACAATCATCATATGAAGAAAACGTCAGTTGGTATCGGTGCGGTGATTATCGTCGTGATTGCGGCAGTAGTGTATCTGTCGCTCAATAGTAGCAAGGAGCCGTCAAATCCTCCTGCCCAGACCGCGTGTCCGCAGGATGCGATGCTTTGTCCTGATGGCTCATACGTTGCGCGAACGGGACCGCAGTGCACATTCGCCCCCTGTCCGG
Source organism: Minisyncoccota bacterium (assembly GCA_035548655.1). Taxonomy (GTDB): domain Bacteria; phylum Patescibacteriota; class Minisyncoccia; order Phycocordibacterales; family UBA9973; genus UBA4124. The sequence goes on along the minus strand of DASZSN010000014.1, from coordinate 559 downwards.
TCGGACCGGCTTGGAAAACGATGAGCGACCCGGTGCGCCAGTTTTCATTTCAATACCCCGAGAGCATCGGCACCACATACATCACGCCTACGGATTGGCCACCACAGGTGCAAATCGTGAGCAATTTCACCTGCACACCGGGCGGTTCTGAGATAGCGCAAGCAGGCGTCACGACACAGGAGACCATCAACGGACACACATACTGCGTCACGCGAGAGTCCGAAGGTGCGGCAGGGAGCATTTATACGCAATACGCCTATGCGGTCAACCTCAGCACGCTCGCCGGTGCCGGGACGATGAATGGCACTGCGATCTTTACGTTCTCATTGCGTTTCGTGCAGTGCGCAAACTATGACGATCCGCAAAGGACCGAATGTGAGACCGAACGCCAAGCATTTTCGATCGATCAAACCATCGACAAGATCATTTCAAGTTTCGTTTCGACAAAGGAGAGTAAATAATATGTTTCTTTTTTTTGGAGCGATATACTACCAAAGTGAAATGGGCAATCATTATCAGTAGTGTTGGGATTGTTGCGGTGGCGGGGGGGGGGGGGGGG
>DASZSN010000013.1:0-29170 GCA_035548655.1 Minisyncoccota bacterium | reverse complement strand
GACGCAAAATGTCAAAAAGTTACAACAACACGATCCCACTTTTCGCAACTGATGATGAAATCAAAAAGGCAGTGATGAGTATTCCGACTGATTCACGCGGCAAAGATGAGAAAAAAGACCCCGACGAACTTGTGCTCTATCAAATCCATCGACTTTTCGACGACTCTCCCAAACTCAAGAAGAGTTATGAAAAGGGTCTCGGATACAAAGATGCAAAAGAACTGCTTATCAAAGACATCTCTGCGTTTATCACACCGCTTCGCAAACGACGCGAGCAATTCGCCGCAAAGCCGGAGATCGTAAATGAGATCCTACTAAAAGGTGCGATCCGCGCAAATGATGTCGCGATGGAAAAATTGAGGAAGGTATACGAAGCAACGGGACTTACATCATAATTTTAACGAAGTGAACCGAAAAAAATCATTTATTAGGAAAATGTTCATGATTTTTCGTCCCTTTTGGAGACCGCTTTTTATTGCATTATGCATTTCGCTGGTTGTCCAACTTATTGGAGCATTCTCACCGTATCTCTTTGGTAAAAGTGTCGATGCTGTTATTCATAAAAACACCCATCTTACTGTTGTATATGTTCTCTTGGCGTTTTTGCTCACATTTTTTCAAGAACAGATTGCGTGGTGGTTTAAAGAATCTTTTGAACTAAAGCATTTGGATGATCATGTCCAGAGAGCTTTTTCAATCAAAGCACTCGAGAAGTTGTTCGGGTTTTCGATCGGGCAGCACTTAAATGAACATTCGGGTGTACGCCAAGGGATAGTGACCAAAGGTCAGAGTTCTCTCATCAATTTAATGTACACACTCCTGTATTCAATCGTGCCAAATATTCTTCAAATTATCGTAATAACCACCATACTAGTCATTTTTGATTGGAGAATCGCAACCGTTGAAATCTGCTTTGTAATACTCTATTTACTTTTCGCATTCAAAGTAAATAAAAATTTTTTCCCAAAAATTGAAGCCGTCCGAAAGAAAAATCAATCAACGAATAAATCCGAGTCGGAATTCTACAGAAATGCTCCTTTAGTTATTGCTGAAGGTCAGGAGCAGAAAGCGATTGGTCATTTTTCGAGTATTTCTAAAAGTTCATCACTTTTTTCTACTCACACATGGCTTCAGTATTTACGGCCGTATTATTTAAGTCGCTCATTAATAACCATTGGTCAATATGCGATGCTCGGGCTCGGTGTGTACCTTATTTTAATTGGAGAACATTCGACCGGCATGTTTGTCACGCTTTTCGCATGGTCGGGGACAATATTTGGCAACTTAACAATGATTGTAAACAATCAAAGATCCGTGCTCTCTCAAGTCGTTGAGATTAAAAAATTTTTTGAGCTCCTTGAGATCAAACCAGACATCGACCCTAATGAAAATGGCCAAATTATTAAAAACTTAGAAGGAAAAATAGACTTTAGGAATGTGAGTTTTGCCTATCCCTATCGTCATTCAAGTATAGAAGAACAAGATGAACCAGAGGAAGACAAAAAGGAAGAACACGCGATAGAGTCCATTAACTTCACGATCCCTGCGGGAGCAAAAGTTGGTTTTGTTGGAGCGTCGGGATCTGGCAAAAGCACCATCGTTAATCTTATGCGTCGTTATTATGATGTAACAGAAGGAGAGATATTGATTGATGGCATAAATATCAAGTCACTTGATCTTAAATGGTTGCGTTCAAATATAGGAAATGTCGAGCAAAAAATTGACCTGTTTGATGAGAGTATTAAAGAAAATATTCTTTTCGGATTGCCCATAGGCACAAAGATAAGTGAAGAAAAATTGTCGAAAACTGTACACGACGCCTCGCTCGACGATTTCATCACAAAGCTCAAAGATCACGGACTCGACACCGTCATCGGGGAAGGGGGTATCAAAGTCTCCGGTGGTGAACGTCAGCGCATCGGTATCGCACGAGCACTGATCAAAGATCCGAAAATTCTCATTTTTGATGAAGCCACAAGTGCACTCGACTCTATCAACGAAAAGCTCATCCACGAAGCGATCAACCGTAGTGCAGAGGGGCGCACGACGATCATGATCGCGCACCGTCTCTCCACCGTCATGGATGCGGATATCATATTTGTCGTTTCAGAAGGGAAGATAGTCGACAGCGGAACACACAAGGAACTCGAAGCGCGTTGCAAGGAATACCAAGACCTGATTAAAAATCAGATATTTTAAACTTGCTTTAAATATTAAATGTGATATAATGCAGTCATCCTAGACATAACAAATCTGAAGTGTCCAATTCTAGGACGTGGCGCTTTGTACTTTTAAAACAATTTTTTATGGAAGAAATGGAAAAATTAACCCAAGAACTTCTCAACGATTTGATTGAGAAACGGGTCTTTGCGTCGTTTGCCGAAATCAAAGGGGATTTCGCGAACGCTAGTCATGAAGATGTAAGGGCGGCGATTCACGCATTTAAGAGCAATCAAACGATAGCTGCTTATAAGGCTCATTTAAAGGCCTCGAAGTTCAAAGAAATGGTATTGAAGGCAATGAAAAATGCCACAGATAAGTTAAACGAGAATTTCTCTCACCTGCTCGACAAGATGATTACCAGTTGAGTACCTGAATAAATCTCATACTGCCCGATATGTTCGGGCTTTTTTTGTTTCAAAATTTATTGTAAAATAAGGCTCTATGCAACGAACATATATCGGGGATCTTGGTGCAAAAGCGGGGGAGAGTGTCCTTATCAAAGGTTGGGTGGACGTACGTCGCGACCAGGGAAAAATGGTCTTTTTTGATTTTCGCGATATGACCGGCATGATCCAAGGCGTCGTCCTCCCGAGTCGTCCCGAGGTCATCGAAATCGCAAAAACGGCACGTCCGGAATGCGTCGTAAGTGTTGAGGGTGTGGTCAACAAACGCCCCGAAAAGAACATCGTTGCGGATAAACAAAACGGCGACATCGAGCTTGAAGTCACCGGCATCACCATTTTAAACAATGCCGAACCGCTTCCGTTTGAAGTAAACGTTGATACCAAGGGAGTAGGGGAGGAAACGCGTCTCACGTACCGATACCTAGATCTGCGCAGTTCGCGCATGCAAAAAAATATCCGCATGCGCGATGCCGTCATCAAACACGTCAGAGATTTTCTTCATAAGGAGAAATTTATCGAAGTGGAAACGCCGATTCTTACCAAGTCGACACCCGAAGGCGCGCGCGACTACATCGTACCGTCGCGTCTCTATCCCGGCAATTTTTATGCATTGCCACAATCACCACAACAGTACAAACAGCTTCTCATGGCCGCCGGTGTTGAACGATATTTTCAAATCGCAAAATGCATGCGAGATGAAGATACCCGCGGTGATCGTCAACCCGAGTTTACCCAGCTCGACATGGAGATAAGCTTTGTTGAACGCGACGACGTGATGGCAATAAATGAAGCACTTCTTATCGACATCGTGACGACGCTTTTCCCCGAGAAAAAGATCCAAGAGGTACCTTTCCCGCGTATTTCGTACAAAGAAGCGATGGAGCAGTACGGTACCGATCGGCCGGATTTGCGCACAGACAAAGATGATCCACACACACTCGCATTTGCGTGGGTCGTCGATTTTCCTTTTTTTGAACGAACCGACAAGTCTGACAATGCGATGGCGGAAGGGGAGTGGACATATACGCACAATCCCTTTTCTCGCCCCATCGAAGCGCACATGAATGATCTGATGGAGAAAAAACATATCGGAGATATTTTGACCACACAGTACGATGTCATTCTCAACGGCTATGAAATCGGCGGTGGCTCCATCAGAAATCACCACTTCGAGGCGCTCACCAAAGTCTTTGAGATTTTGGGACACAAGATGGAAACCATCGAGGCAAACTTTGGTCACATGCTTCACGCCTTTAAAACCGGCACGCCGCCACACGGCGGTATCGCATGGGGACTCGATCGACTGATGATGCTTCTTTTGAATGAGCCAAATATCCGCGAGGTTATTCCGTTTCCGAAAACAGGGGAAGGGAAGGACCCGATGATGGACTCCCCGTCGCCGGTATCGAAAAAGCAACTCGACGAGCTCGGGATAGAGCTGAAAAAGAAAAAATAAAGAAAATTCGCTATACTACAAGCACTTTATATGACCGAAACGGCAAGCGCATTCCACGTCAAACATGAACAATTCGAGGGACCGCTTGAGGTTCTCCTTGAACTTATTGAAAAGCGAAAACTGTTCGTCAACGATATCTCACTTGCCGCTGTCACTGATGACTTTATCGCCTATATTCAAACCAAAGGGATGCTTCCCGATCAAGTGGCGCATTTTCTTTCGGTTGCCGCCACTCTCATCCTCATCAAAGCTCGATCACTTCTGCCGAACCTCGAACTCTCCGAAGACGAAGAGCGGTCGATCGGCGAGCTTGAGCGACGCATCGCACTCTATCAGATCATCTCAGAGGCGGCGGGAGACCTCATAAAAAAATACGGCAAAAAAATAAGTTTTGAAGGACCGACACGCCCCTTTGCACCGGTATTTGCACCGGACAACACTCTTACACTTGCTACCCTGCAAACCCTTATCACCGACATGGAAGCGCGGGTGCCGGTATTTGCCCCAAAGAAACCGGAGGCTCGGGTATATACGACGATTTCAATCACCGAAGTCCTCGCCACCCTTCATGAACGAATGGAAAAAGCACTTTCATGTACATTCAAAGATATTGCGGTTGCATCTCCCGACGGCAACCAGCAGAGTCAAAAGATTTATACGATTGTTTCGTTTCTTGGTATGCTTGAAATGGTACGGCGAGGATTTGTGGATGCGTCACAAGAATCGCTTTTTGATGATATCCACCTTACTCGCGAATCCTCAAATGAACCTCTAAAACAATGACCAATCAACTGCCACAATCAATTGAAGCGATTTTGTTTGCTACTTCCGAGCCGCAGACATTCGCATCGCTTGCCAGTCGGTTAAACGTGAGTGAATCTCACGTCAAAGAGGCGCTTGAGTCGCTTCGTGGCAGTCTGGAAGGACACGGCATCGTACTCATCATCCACGACAATTCGGCAACTCTGGCAACACGTCCCGAGGAAGCGAAACTCATCGAAGATATCCGTCGAGAAGAACTTCAAAAAGAGCTTTCCAAAGCGTCGGCAGAAACGCTTGCCGTTATCATGTATCACCCCGGTGCAACGCGTTTGGAGATTGAATTCATTCGCGGCGTCAACGTCTCATATAGCTTGCGTTCGCTTCAAATTCGCGGACTTGTCGAGCAGCGCGGTTCCGGTCGAAGTGTCGCGTATTTTCCAACAGTGGCGCTTCTTGAGCATTTCGGCGCTTCGTCCGCAGAAGCACTTCCGAACTTTATCGAGACGAAACAAAAGATAGATGCGCTCATGGATCGATCTGAGGCAGTTGAAACACAGGAGTCACCATCATGATGCTCGATGTCATCAAAATCTTTCTTCCGACCATCCTCGCCTTTATGATCGGGATTGCCATTACGCCGCGAGTTACCGACTATATGTACAAGCATCGATTGTGGAAAAAACAGGCGCGGAAAAATGCCGATGACATCACCAACGACGCGTTTAAAACCGTTCACAATGCGGAGGCCGAAGTTTCTACACCACGCGTCGGCGGGGTGATCATCTGGCTTTCCATTATCGCTTCGATCGGTGTCATCTGGCTCATCTCAAAGGTTGTTCCGTCGGATTTATCACAAAAACTTGATTTTTATAGTCGTAGTCAAACACTTGTCCCGCTCGGCGCGCTTCTCTTTGGTGCCGGCATGGGACTTATCGATGACTTTATCCAAATCAAGGGGAGGGGAGTCTACGCCGGTGACAACATTTCTTATCGAAAAATAAAAATCCTCATGGTTACGTTGATCGCGCTTGTTATCGGCGGGTGGTTTTATTTCAAATTGGGAATGACGGGGGTTGCCATCCCGTTCACCACGCACACGTTACAGCTAGGGTGGTTTTTTATTCCATTCTTTATTTTAGTGATGCTTGCGGTCTTTTCGGGGGGAGTAATCGACGGTATGGACGGACTCGCGGGAGGCGTTTTGGCGGTCATTTTTGGCGCCTACGCGGTCATTGCCTTTGGCAAGGGACAGATAGACATTGCGGCCTTTTGTGGAGTCATCGCGGGAGCGATTTTGGCGTTTTTGTGGTTCAATATCCCGCCCGCACGCTTCTATATGGGGGAGACGGGAATCATGGGACTTTTGGTCACTCTCACGGTCATCGCATTTCTCACTGACACCGTGCTCTTGCTCCCACTCATCGCGCTTCCGCTTACCGCAACTGTTGTTTCAGTTGTCCTTCAAATCGGCGGCTATAAGTACTTCGGCAAGCGTCGTCTTTTCAAAATCGCTCCACTCCATCATCATTTCCACGCGCTCGGATGGACTCGCGAAAAGGTCGTGATGCGATATTGGGTTATCAGCGTCGTTTGCGCGATACTCGGTGTCGTCATCGCGCTTATCGGGAGTTAATGAAGATGGAGCATATCTCAAAGCATACACAACTACCCCGTCCGCATGCATTTGACCGATATTTTTTCGGTATCGTGCTGATAATCTCGATTGTCGGGTTGTTTGCATTCACCTCCGCGTCGCTCGGAATCCTCGCGCACAGCGAGACAAAATTTTATAACGTCTTGTTCAGTCAAATGGTCTTTGGATTTGTCGGCGGACTCCTTGCGCTCTGGGTCGGGGTGCGAATCCCGTATGTTTTTTGGCGGCGATATGCGTTTGTGATTTTTTTGTTCTCACTCGGACTCACGCTACTGGTCTTTGTTCCGCATCTCGGATTTTCTCATGGTGGCGCACGTCGATGGATCCTTATCGGACCGTTTTCTCTTCAACCAGTAGAGTTGCTCAAAATCGGGATGGTGATGTACTTTGGCGCATGGCTTGCGTGGGCACGAAAAAGACCGAACGAATTTCTCTACAAGATTCTTCCGCTCGTCGTGATCCTTGCCGTTGTTGCCGGCACGTTGCTCTTTCAGCCAGATACCAAAAGTCTGATCCTCATGGCGCTTGCCGGCGCCGCCATGTTGTTTGTATCGGGAGTGTCATGGAAAAAAATCGGCCTGATTATTTTTGTCATCGCACTCGGCGTCACAGCACTTGCATTCTTTCGTCCATACGTGATGAATCGCATCAAAACATTTCTCAACCCAAGTCTCGATCCGCAAGGCACGTCCTATCAGCTTCAGCAATCGCTCATCGCAGTGGGAAGCGGAGGTGTCTTTGGCCGTGGGTTGGGACAAAGTGTCCAGAAATTTAACTATCTGCCGGAACCTCAAGGAGACTCCATCTTTGCCGTGATCGCCGAAGAAACAGGATTTATCGGATCGAGTATTGTCGTTGTGCTCTATGTTTTTCTTGCGATTCGCGGGTACAAGATCGCGATCCAAGCAAAAGACACCTTCGGGCAATACCTGACTGTTGGTCTCACGACGCTTTTGGTCGCCCAGTCTTTTCTCAACATCGCCTCTCTTATCGGTCTTTTCCCGCTGACTGGGGTGCCGCTCGTATTCATCAGTCAAGGAGGAACGTCGTTTGCGATTGCGCTTGGGTCGGCAGGCATCATCCTCAACGTCTCAAAGTATCGAAAGACGGCATAAAAAACGCTATACTACAGGCATCATATGAAAATCTTATTGACAGGAGGAGGCACCGGCGGTCATTTCTACCCACTTATCGCGGTTGCCGAAGAACTTAACCGCATTGCAGAAGAAGAGCACATCATCAACTTCAAGCTCTACTATATGAGCAACTCGCCGTATCAACCAGAGCTTCTCGCTGAACAGTTCATCACGTTTATTCCGATATCCGCCGGAAAACTGCGCATCTATTTCTCATTCAAAAATTTTATCGATTTGTTTAAAACCGCCTTCGGTGTGATTGGCGCGATCATTAAAGTCTTTCGTTTGTATCCGGACGTCGTCATCAGCAAAGGTGGCTACGCAAGCTTTCCCGTACTTGTTGCGGCATGGATCTTTCGCATCCCGGTCATCATACACGAGTCCGATACTGCCCCCGGAAGAGTAAATTTGTGGAGCGGAAAATTTGCTCGCCGCGTCGCTCTCTCATATCCGGAAGCCGCGGAATACTTCAAGAAAGAAAAAATCTCCGTCACCGGTCAGCCCGTTCGCCGATCCATCGCGCTTCCCGCAAAAGAGGGAGCAAAAGATTTCTTTGAACTTGATCAACAGATCCCCGTCGTTGGTGTTGTTGGCGGATCTCTCGGCGCAAAGATCATCAACGATTGCGTCACCGAGATATTGCCAACACTCCTTGAAAAATATCAAGTCATTCATCAAACCGGACCGACACAATTCAAAGAAATAAAAACCGATACGGCAGTGGAGCTCGGCGAGAGCACCAAGCGCGGTCGGTACAAACTATTTCCATACTTAAACGATCTTCAAACGAAAATGTTCGGCGGTGCATCTGACGTTATCATTTCGCGGGCGGGAAGCATGCTCTTCGAGATTGCCGCTTGGGGGAAGCCGTCGATTATCATTCCCGGAAACCCGGATGTCTTTCATGGAGACCATCAACGAAAAAACGCATATCATTATGCGCGTACCGGCGCTTGTGTGGTCATCGAAGAGAAGAACCTCACTCCCTCCATTCTCCTCAATGAAATCGAGCTCATCCTCGATCACAAAGACCGCTACGATGCCATGGTTGAGCGCGCAAAGCATTTCTACAACCCTGACGCGGGTCGCCTCATCGCCGCCGAGGCCGTCAAGATAGCGCTTACCCACGAATCATAATCTGAAATATCGAGTGTTTTTGGTGTACTATGTAGCGAGGAACTAGCCGTTCCGCACAATGCTCGATTCGAGCTTATGAATGATATAACCGACGAAACAATCGCCCGTGCCGTACAAAAAGGCGATACAGAACAATTTGGCGTCTTGATGGAGCGGTACGAGGAAAAGCTGCTTCGCTACGGGAAGAGATTTCTAAAAGATCCGGACAAAATCACGGATGCCGTTCAAGACGTGTTCATCAAGTGCTATCAGAATATCCAAAGTTTTGATACTGATCAGCGGTTCTCACCGTGGATTTATCGCATTGCACACAATACGTTCATCAACATCATTCGCGAAAACAAAAAAAGCCCCTTTCATCTGTTCGATTTTGATACGTTGGTGTCGCACCCGACATATAGCGATCCTGCGGTAGGGGAGAAAGAGTTCGAAACGATGCGCGCGCTCCTCGAAAAGAATATGGGAGAGCTTTCACCACAGTATCAAGAAATTCTCATTCTGTACTATCTCGAAGAGCTTCCGTACAAGGACATTGCGGATGTTTTGCGCATTCCGGTAAGTACGGTTGGGGTGCGTCTCCATCGCGCAAAAGAACAGTTGAAGAAACATTTTATACTACCAGAAGAATATGCATAACGATTCTGCGCCAAACGGCGCTCACACAAAAAATATCGTCCTCAAAAAAATCCTTTCTGGGGAGGTTTCGATGCGCCCAAAATTGTATTTTACGCTCAAAACCATCGCTCTTGCGGCAACCGTCATTCTCACTACCATTGTCTCTTCGCTTTTGGTAAGCTTTATCATTTTCGCGGTGAAAGTAAGTGGGCATATATTTCTCTTTGGGTTTGGCGGACGAGGGTTTTTCATGTTTCTTTCGCTCTTCCCATGGACGCTTCTTGTTATAGAAGTACTCCTCCTTCTCATTCTCGACGCGCTTTTGAAACACTTTAAATTCGGGTATCGCTACCCGCTCCTCTACATTCTCAGCGCGATTGGCGTCGTTAGTATCTGCTGTGGTGTCGGCATCAATCAAACCAACCTTCACCCGACACTTCTTGAACATGCCAATGAAGGGAGGTTGCCGGTGTTTGGGGGTCTTTATGAACACGCATTTCATCCGCCACAAGATCATGGCCGAGGCATTTATCGCGGGACGATTACCGTCATCAATGATGGCACCTTTACGCTCTTTCACGACGATGTTGACAGTGATAGCGATGACGGGCTTGAGCAAGTAATCGTTCCGCCGCCGCTTCAGCCGCAATTCCACGATTTGTTCCAAGTGAACGATCAGGTTTTTGTCGCCGGGAAACGAACCGAAACCGGGGCACTCGAAGCCTATGGCATCAGGAAGTTGAACGACGATCCAACAGAAGTGCACATTGAAATAAAACAACCGGCACCGTCGTATTAAGAGAAGTGAAGGCACGTTCCTTTGGTCACCGCCTTCTTTTAATAGCTTCATCAAAAACATACCTATGAAGAAATTTATTGCAACCAGTGGCATGCTCTCATATATCTTGCTCGTGAATGCGGGCGTCTTGAATGCGCAAGTGCTTTCTGATGTCACTATTCCCGACACCGAACGCGTCATCCCGTCGCACTCCATTCGTCATCAGAATAATTTTGATGAGAAGCTTTCTCGAATTGCTCTAAAACTCGGACTCGATCCTGAAGAACTCGCACAAGAAGCTTCTTCGGGAAAGACGATTCAGCAAATACTCAAAGACCACGGCATCAAAAAAGGCGACATCGCGGCCGTCCTCGGAAATCATCGCTCAGGTCGTCATCACAAAAACAAGTAACCACCCATGAAAAAATTATTCCTCTCGCTATTTCTTATCGCAGGATTTGCATTCTGGACGCTACATCAAAAAAAGCTCTCGGATACAGCGGCACTATCGACAGTCGGCATGCCGGTTGCGACAGTGAGCACCACACTTCCATCGCAGACACCGGTTTCGACACCTTCCACTGCAAAGCAACCACCACCGAAAGCAACAACCCCTCCTGCGACGACAACTCCGACTCCGACTCCGACGCCGGCTCCAAAAACAACACCTACTTCTACCGGGGCGTTCCGTGACGGTCAGTACACGGGTCTGGTTGCAGATGCGTATTATGGCAATGTACAGGTAAAAGCAGTTATCACGAACGGCAAACTTACCGACGTGAAGTTTCTGCAGTACCCGAACGATCGATCAACATCAGTCTTTATCAACTCCCAAGCACTTCCATATCTTCGCCAAGAAGCGATTCAAGCACAAAGCGCAAAAGTCAACACTATCTCCGGTGCCACTGATACCAGTGGTGCGTTTCGCAAATCCCTTGCGGACGCGCTTACCCAAGCAAAAGCATAACCAATCCATGAGACAAACGATACCAATGATGGGGATGACGATCACGATTGAGGTGGTCGGTGCGCGTGACTCAAAAATTTTTGATGATGTTTTTTCATATTTTCGACATGTCGACGACGTGTTTAGTACCTACAAAGAGACGAGCGAAATCACAAAGATAAACAAAGGACTCATTAAAGAAAATGCGTACAGCGAAGAGATACAGCATATTTTTTCACAGGCAAAAAAGACAACCATCGAAACACATGGTTATTTCTCAATCATCACCAACGACGGTGTCTGCGACCCGTCCGGTATCGTCAAAGGATGGGCGATCAAAAACGCTGCCGACATGATCGAAAAAGCAGAGTACCGGTCGTTTTTTGTCGACGCCGGCGGTGATATCGAAGCGCGAGGGACAAACGAGGAAGGAACACCATGGACGGTCGGCATCAGAGATCCGTTCAATCCTGAAAAAAATATCGTCAAAGTGCTGTACTTGAAAAACAACGGCGTTGCAACGTCAGGGAGTTATAGCAGGGGAGCCCATATTTACAATCCGCACGATCGAACAAACGCGCTTGACGAGATCATCAGTATCACCGTCATCGGTCCAAATGTTTATGATGCCGATCGCTTCGCTACTGCGGCGTTTGCAATGCAACGAGACGGCATCGCGTTCATCGAATTGTTGCCGGGATTTGAAGGATATATGATTGACACGAACGGCACCGCGACCATGACAAGCGGATTTGATCGATACACGACTGCACAATGAAAAAAATCATCGACAGCATGTTAAATAGGATTACGATGTATCGGTTGGTACTCTATGTACTGATCGCGTTTGTCAGTATCGGATTTTTGTACAGCGCGCTTGGTATCGTCGCCTTTTCGCCGCTCTGGTACCTTGCAAGTGTTGCATTCATTTTAGCCATTTCACTTATCACAAACTGGGTATTCTCCCGTACGTTTACGGCACCGACCAACGTCGAATCCGTCTACATCACCGCGCTTATCCTCGCCTTGCTCATCACTCCGGCAAAAGGAATCGCTGATGGAGTGTTTTTCTCCCTTGCGCTGTGGGCGTCGATCTGGTCGCAAGCATCAAAATACATATTCACCATCAAACGAAAACACATCTTCAATCCGGTAGCGATAGGGATCGCGATCCCAGCACTTTTCCTCGCGCAATCGGCGAGTTGGTGGATTGGTGCCGGGGCGTTTATTCCATTTGTCGCAATCGGCGGATTCTTGATCGTGCGCAAAATAAAGCGCAACGACATGGTCATCGCATTTCTCATCGCGGCACTTGCCATTCTCGGGCTGTCACACTTCATGACTCCGTTATCAACCATGGCGACGGCACTCGTTTCTTCACCGCTCATTTTCTTTGCAACCGTGATGCTTACCGAACCGTTTACAACCCCGCCGAAAGTGATCGATCGCATCATCTACGCCATTCTCGTCGGTCTTCTCTTTGCTCCGTTCATCCACATCGGTTCAATATACAGCACACCCGAGCTCGCGCTCCTTGTGGGCAACATCTACGCCTATCTGGCGAGTCCAAAAGAAAAGCTTTTTCTCAAATTGAAAGAGAAAATTCGCCTCACGCACGATACGTATGACTTTGTTTTTTACGCACTGAACAAACCGTTTCTATTTCGACCCGGACAATACATGGAATGGACACTGCCACATGGGGGAGGGGATAGCCGGGGCAATCGACGTTACTTTACGATTGCATCGTCGCCAACTGAAGGCACCATTCGCATCGGAATAAAATTTAACGAACGAGGAAGTGCCTTCAAACGAAGACTCTTCTCACTTGCCCCGGGTAACATGATCGTTGCGGGACAACGATCGGGGGAGTTTGTACTACCGAGAAATCGGAAAAAGAAATTGGTGTTTGTTGCCGGCGGTATCGGTATCACGCCGTTTCGAAGCATGATCAAATATCTGATGGATAACAACGACTCTCGAGACATCGTCCTGTTGTATACAAACAAAACTGCCGCTGACATCGCGTACAAAGAGCTCTTTGATGCCGCGGCAAAGCGAATCGGATTGAACGTAATCTACACGCTCACTGATGAAATTCCGAGTGATTGGCAAGGAGAGCATGGACGCATCAGCAAAGAAATGGTTGAGCGGAGGATTCCTGACTATCGAGAACGAACTTTTTATATCTCCGGCCCGAACGCGCTGGTTGAATCGTTTGAAAAAGCATTGCGCCACGATGGCATTCCGCACGCACATATCAAAAAAGATTTCTTCCCTGGATTTGCTTAACCGCGAGCCCCTTTGTTTCTCCGTACTAGAAGAATAATAAAAAGCGCAATGAGAGCACCGATGGCTGCCATTGCCATATCTTTGCTACTGTCCCAAAAATCCTCTTGCGCCGCAACAAATAAAAACGAAAGTCGCGAACTTGCACTTACGTTTACTATCCATTCGAGGATTTCATAGATCGCGGAAAAAGCCAGTATTGTTGAAAGTGCGAGGTAGTATTTCAAAAAAGCCTTTTTGGTTGGCACGTAGTCAAAAATTTCAAGTAGCGGAAGCATAAGGAGGAGCCCAAACAAAAAGTGCGTAGCACGATCAAACATGTTTCGATGAACGCCGAGCCATTCTCCAAGAGCAAACCCGGAGGGAACCATCGCGACGCCATAATGCGCTTGTACGATAGGGAACAAGAGGTAAAGATACACACAAAAATACGAAAAGTTTGAAAGCCGAATACGATGTTTGTAATCGAGGTAGAATACAATCGGCAAAGCAACGAGGACAGGAGAAATTTCAAGTACCCAATTTCCAATCGATACCGTTCCAATAAACGACCAGATGATACAAAGAGGAAAAAAGAAAAGGATGATCTTTTGGTGCCATGGCATCATACAGACGCCAGTATACTCCCGTTAATCAAAGATAGTGATGAGATACTGATCGATGATACGTTGATCCATATCGTAGAGATATCCACCATTGTCGTGGAGTGCAGTTGCAAGCGCAATACCCACAAATCGCCAATGCCACGGTTCGTAAATATAGTATTTGTTGCCTTTCGGATACGAAAGGATGAACCCGTACTTATATGCGTTGTCGGTCAGCCATGTGTACTCCGGTGTTTTGTCAAATCCCTGAAGCACTCCCGTTTTTGCTGTCGTGAAATCAACTGCGGTGCCGAGCTGGTGCTCCGAATACCCCTGATCGGCAGAAAATGAGTTCGCAGTACCGGCACCATAGACGACAGTATATTGGGACTTGAGCGATCCTTGCGTCTTAAACGATCGATAAGCAGAAGTGGCGAGCAGACCAAGTCCCGCGTTGTTCGCATCGTCAATCATTGCGGTAAAAAATGGCATCACTTCGGTATGAAGTTGAAGCGTACGCCCTTTGCCACTCACGTATTTTGGATCAATATCAGAGAGAGAACTCGGGACATAATTTTCATTTAAAAAATAGACTTTCGAATATTTTTTCAAAAGTTCCGGATCAAGCGAACTCAACTTTTCGTAGTTGTTTACTGTCTGAGAGAGATCTTCTGTGGTGTTTGTCAGATCGGCTACTTGGCTTTGTGTCTGATCCAGTGTACTGCTCAGCGCTTCGTTTTGCGTTTGTGTCACAAAAAGGGATTCTCGCAATTTGCCGCTCTTGTCCAACAGATCGGCAACCGTGCTAAGGAGCTGTTTGTTTTGTTGAGACAGGAGGTAGTAACGATAGCCGCCATATCCGACCCCGAGCAGAACAAGTAGACTTACCGACGGAATGATGAATTTCTTGTATCGATGATACGCCATGACAGGCATAGTAACATGCATGACGGCACTAAAAAAGTCGTGCTACACAGCGCGACTTCGAATTATGTTTTCTAATTTTTATTTTGCGAAAACCGATACAGATCACTTACGGCGTTGCGCCATTTGCTTCGCCAGTATCTCTGCTCCATTGGAGAAGAGATGTCATCCACTTCAGCGATATGGGTGTATCCATTGTCGCCTTTGACAACGTAGTCAACATTGCCATCAAGCCCTTCATCACTCATCGTGACGAGGACTGAGCGACCTACTGATTTGACTGGCCTACTCCAGATGATGATGTAACCACCCTTCGTCCCCGGATAATAGATCGTATATCGTTTTGCATTGGTAAGTAAAACGACCTGTATGGGTTCATCACTAGCTGAAGCTGAATCATAATCGGCAAATGAATATTTTTTTCTTTGAATAAACTTATGAGCATTCTTCTCATCTGCAATGAAGCGGATAATGCTCGCTATCGTATCGTTTATCTTTCTGACGCTGTCCGTTTTTTCAGAGAGGGGAGTAGGGAGCATTTTTGCGATTGATCTCCCCCTTACGGTATCGGAACTGATGTGCCCTTTTGTTGCCTCTTCCTTTTTTTCAGAATGTTTGCAACTAACTAAACCAGCTAAACCACCAAACAAGATTGCGGTAAGAAGTATTTTTTTCATTTGTTATCGGTTTTGTTTTTTTAAAAAGAGATTTTTGACGACTGTACACTAATAAATGCCATTTGTCAATACCTTCCGATAGTCATTGTGTCCTCCTTTGTTATACTAAAAACACATGTTCGCATATCAAGGACTGCAATCAGGGGAGGTCACGAGACTTTTAAAAAACTATGGATCAAATAGTCTTCCTGTTGAAAAAAAGAATATTGCCAAGACGTTCTTTCATTGGGTCATTTCTCCCGTCTCGCTCATGTTGCTTGCGGCGGCATTTCTCTCTCTCGTAAATGGCAGTACCGTCGACTTCTGGATTATCCTCGCGCTTTTTTTCTCAAATTTTTTCATTACCGTTTGGCATGAAGGCAAAGCAGACCGATCAATCAAAAAACTTCAAGAACATCTGACCGTTTCAGTGCGCGCATTGCGGGATGGACATTGGATTCTCATTCCATCAGCCACACTTGTTCCGGGAGACATCATAGAACTCGGTGTCGGTTCTATCGTTCCGGCAGATATCCTTATCCTCGATGAGACGAACCTCTCTGTCGATGAATCAGTGCTCACTGGTGAATCATTACCGAAAACAAAATCAAAAAACGATAGCGCTTATAGCGGGTCATTTGTTACGACAGGGCAGGGGACGGGCCGTGTTGTTGCGACAGGAGCATCCACTAGTTTTGGCAAGACGGTTGCCTCGATCGATCGCACCCCGCGAAAGAGCGCCCTCGAAAAAGATATTCTCGCGATATCACGATTCATCTCCATCATCAGTATTATTATCGTGATTGTATTGACAGTTGCATTTCTGGCAGTGCACGGCACTCTCTCAAGTATCATCACACTTGATTTGAGCCTCCTCATCGCGGGTATCCCGGTGGCACTTCCGACTGTCATGAGTCTCATTATCAGTGTCGGTGTGCTTGTGCTTGCGAAAAAAAATGTGGTCGTTCGACGCTTGGCATCGCTTGAAGATTTGGCAAATGTCAACCTCCTGTTATCCGATAAAACAGGAACGCTTACCGAAAACAAGATTCATATCGAAAAAATCATCCCATTCGGTAAATACAATGAAACAGAAGTCATCTCCATTGCCGCAAGCACGCTCGACCGGGTGGAACAAGACGTTATTGGTCGATCCATTGCACAAAAGGCAAAGGAACTTCATGCAAGTGCCTATCATCAACTGAGTGTTATCCCCGGCGACTCGGAGCGCAAACGAAACACCGCTATCATTTCAATCAACGGCAACGAAACGCTGGTCTCAGCCGGCGCACCGCAAGTAATCGAAAAGCTCTGCGTCATGGATGAAGCTGTGCGAGTCCAATTTGAACAAACGATTGCCGATGCCGCAGACGGGGGATACAAGGTGCATGCGATTGCGATCGCTGGTGATAGAAACGAGGAGAAGAATATGACACTCATTGGTATCATGCTTCTTTCTGACAAGTTGCGGCCCGACGCCCGCGCAACGATCGCGTTTATGCGAAACAACGGGATTGAAACCAAGATGCTTACCGGGGACAATCTCGCTATCAGCAGACGAGTCGCACGCGATCTCGGACTTCATGGAGAAATCTATCAGCGTGCGATCCTTGATTCTTATGATATGAGTGAAGATCGTTTCAAGGATATCGCGGGGATTGCGGAAATGCTTCCAAAAGACAAATACGACGTCGTTGTTGCGGCACAGCGATACTACTCGGTTGCGGTAACCGGTGACGGAGTCAATGATCTCCCCGCAGTAAAAGCGGCCAATGTTGGATTTGCAGTCGTTGGTGCAGTGAGTGCACTCAAAAGCATGGCCGATATCGTTCTGCTTTCAAACGGCATCGCGGTCATCAGAGATGCGATTTTGGAAGCACGAAAGATATTCATCCGTCTTTATAACTATTCTGTCTATAGAATCTCTGAAAGCGTTCGTCTCATTGTTACCATCGCGGTGATCGGCATTCTCTACAAAGTCTATCCGCTCACACCGGTACAAATCATCGTGTTGGCATTTTTAAATGACATACCAATCGTATCGCTGGCGTTTGATCGAGTTACGGCATCATCACGACCCGCACATATCAACGCCCGTGCGCGATTTATCAGAAGCATTCTCTTTGGATCCATAGGGATCGCCAACAGTCTCATCTTTCTTTTCATCATGCTTTATTTTCTTCATCTGCCATGGAACATCATCCAGACCATGTTCTTTTTAAAGCTCACTGTTTCCGGACATATGTTGGTGTACGTCACACATACTGAAAACGTTTGGTTCACGTTTCTCCCCAGTCGGCAAGTGATGCTCGCAACAATTATCACGCAACTGATCGCAACCGCACTCGCAGTTCTTGGAATCTTTACGGCACCAATTTCAATTGGACTGGTCGTGTTCGTATGGGTATGGTCCCTTTTTTGGATGCAAATGAGCGAGTTAGTAAAGATGTTGCATCAGCGGTTCGGATAATGCGTGAATGTCCAGATGTTCAATCATACATATTGACTACTCCATACAATCGTGTCCTTATAAAATAAATACCTAGTGGGGAAGAGAAGTAGAAAATAAACTATTTGAATCAAGTACTGTTAGATACCAGATCTGGGTAGGGAGAGAGGAGGGGAAGTAATGATGTTTATTTGCGCAAATATGCGCCATAGAGGCATGTGTGGCAGTCGAGCCGAGCCAAACCAGATTGGGCCTGAATTTCGGCCTGTATTGTAATATAAAGAGTCGTAAAAGATATATTGTGCGACGTTATCATACTCTAAAAGCCCTTATCCCCTATAACAAAAAAGGAGGCCACGCCCAGCATGTGCCCGCCACTGTTTTTGTTCTGATTTATTTTGTATCACTCGTGCACCGCGCTTCCCGATTTTTGGTAACGTGCAAGGCAGGCGTTAAAGTCACTCACCTCTTTGTTGTACTCGGTGATTTCCATTTGCACTTGAGCCAAGAGGTTGTTGTATGCTCGAATCTCATCATTGAAGCGATCGATGAGGATCTGTACGTCTTCATCCGGTTCGTTCGCCGCCTCAGCGATATCTATCTTTGATTTTAGTTGCGCAAGAATCGTCTGACGGTTCGCGAGATCGGTATTTGACTGATCAATCGTTGTTTTGAGTGTTTGATCAATCGTAGGACACGCATTTCGAGTGGTGCCGAAGTGTTGCACCGCAAACCACACCTCTTGACCGTTGAACATCCCTTTTTCAACAGAGACGCCGATGTCGCGATAGAGTGGATTTAAAATATTTGCACGATGACCCGGACTCGCCATCCAAGCGGCAAGAAGATCATTGGCGTCAGTAAAATCGCCGAGTGCGAGGTTTTCTCCAAGGATGATATAGTTGTACCCTGCTTTTTTTCCAAGATCAGAAACGGTGACACCGCTCGGTGAGGTGTGTTCAAAATATTGTTTAGCAATCATATCTTCGACTTTCAGCTTCGCCGATGCGTTGAGTTTGTCATTTACTCGAAATGGCGTGAGTCCAGCTTTGAGGCGCTCGGTGTTTGTCGCGTCGATAACGTCTTCTGCGGTGAAGTCTCCGAGTGTTGGTTCAATGCCGAGAAACGCAAGGAGTGAGTTGCGCGTTTCTTTTGGAAGATCCGTTGATTCAAGCGCCTTGAACGTTGATGCTTCTTTCTGCCCTATCGTCGTTGTCAGTTGGTTGGTATGGAAAATATTTTGCATCACGCGAGCCGCGATCGCTCTCGTTTGCAGAGGCCACAATAGCACGGTACCGACTGTTACCGCTCCCGCAACGAGACACGTGATGATGATTCGTTTTAACATGATGCTTCGGTGTACCCTTGGAGTTGCGCGTCTTGCACATCTTTGAACCACACATAATTTTCCGGTTTGATGCGCGCTGACACGCATTCGGGTCGATAGTATTTCGTTCCGTTTTTCGATCCGACGAATGCACCCTCTACGGCGGGCACTGTGGGTACGCCTCCTGCTACTGTAGCACTCGTTTCAGAATTGGCACGCTCTTCGCTCGTCAACGTCCCCGCCTCCCCGCTGGCAAGGGTGGAGAGTGGCACTGAAAGGCTCGCCAGAACGTCATCGCTACAAGAAAGTGTCACCTGCCCGCCTGCTTGGGCCTTCCCCTGCCCATAGCCTAAAAGAAATGCCAAGAAAAGCCCCGTGGCAAGCAACATCGAGGAAATCAGACGATATCGTTTAATGAGAAAATCTCCAAACATCCTTATATTGTAAGCTATATTGACAAAAATAGATAGTTGGGATACCATTTGCTCACTATGGCACATAAGAAAGCACAAGGAGCGGCAAAAAACCTCACCGATTCAAAACCGAAGTATTTGGGCGTTAAGCTCTATGACGGAGAACGAGCGGAGGCCGGAGCGATTATCGTTCGACAGCGCGGAACTAAAATCCTTGCCGGTACTGCCGTCGGCACGGGACGCGATCACACACTTTTTGCATTGAAAGCAGGAACGGTAAAATTCTCACAGAAGCGGAAACAAAATTTCGACGGCACAATGAGCGTCAAAAAAACAGCCAACATCATCGTAAAATAATTCTTTACGATTACTCTTTCTCGACAACAACAGTGAACGTCCCACGGTACTCCCCGTCCGCAACGGTGATTTCATAGGTTCCCAGCTTTTTGATATGTTCATCGGGAAGTAGTATATGTGTCGCGTCGATATCGATGCGATGCTGTTTGAACAGAAAGGTTGCGATGTCCTTTGCGCTGATTTTTGAAAAGAGATTCCCCTGCTCGTTTGCAGGAACGGTGTATACGATGGATTGACCTGCGATTGTCGTAATCGCACTGTCCAGTAGTTCGCGCCGTGCCGCTTTGTCCGCCTCGCGTGCGGACTGTTTTTGTCTCAGTTTCAAAAGCGCATCGGGGGTCGCGGGAATTGCGAGATTGTGCCGCAACAAAACATTGCGCGCGTAGCCATCGCTAACATCCACCACGTCTTCGGGCTTCCCTACTTTTTGCACAGCTTTCAATAAAATAACTTTCATCACAAGCTCCCATTATAACGTTTTAAATAATGCGACTGCCGCATCAAGCTCAGTGTCTTTCTGTGGGGTAGTCCCCTCCTTAAGGGGGATTTTTGGCGTGAGACCCGTCTCTGAAATCGAGATACCATTTGGTGTATACCATTTCGCAATCGTTACTTTCATTGAAGTATCGGGGGTGACGTTAAATACTTCTTGCACTGATCCTTTTCCAAATGTTTTTTCACCGGCAAGCACCCCCACTCCTTGTTCTGAAAGTGCTCCGGAAAGGATTTCAGATGCCGATGCAGAGCCGCGATCGACCAGGATAATAAGCTTGTTTCCTTTCGGGAAAAGATCCGGCCCGGGACTCGTATAGACGTTTACGTCTTTGTCGGTTTTGCCGATCTCTTTTACGATTGTCTTTCCTTGTGGGAGAAAGAGTCCCCCGATCTGCACTGCGGCGTCGAGATAGCCTCCCGGGTTTCCTCGAAGATCAAGGAGGAGATTTGGTTCTCCGGAATCAAGATATTTTTGGAATGCATCATCAAACAATGCCGTTGCCTGCGCGGAGAAGTTGTACAGATGAATGATAAAGACATGGTCGTTGGTGCGATCTTCGGTATCAACGGTTGGAAGAGTTATCTTTGCGCGAGGAACTGAAAATACTTTCGGCGCTGAAAATCCTGCACGAAAGATAGTAAGTGCCACTGTTGATCCGCTCGGTCCGTGAATAAGGTCAACCGCCTCATCGACACTCATATCCGTGGTCGTTTTGTCATTGATTTTTACGATCTCGTCGCCGGGTTGGAGTCCTGCCTTGTCCGCTGGAGTATTTTTGAGCGGCGCGATGATGGTCAGCACGCCATCTTTTTCACCGATCTCCGCTCCGATGCCATAAAATTCGCCACTGATTTGCGCTTGAAACTGTTTGTTCTCCGATGGAGAAAAAAACGTCGTATACGGGTCACCAAACGATGCGAGCATCCCTTTGATAGCGCCATAAAGACGATCATCGGAACTTGTTTTTTCTGACTGAGGAAACTTCTCGTCGACAATCTGCCATGCTTTCCAAAACGGCTCGAAATCCGTCGGTGCTGTACTGGAGAGTGTTGGATCCGGCTCTTTATGAACGATGTTGGTTATTTTCTGGGATGCCGGACGGTTGGAATATCCGACATACACGCCTCCCAAAAAGATCCCCACAGCGACAACAAGCCCTCCGAGGACGCGCAATCCTATCTTTATATGTAACGGGAGTTTCTCCATGATTTATCACGTTGTCGGCACGGACGGCATTTCCTCTCTTGTTCCCCCTGAGCCAATTGATTCATTGACGGACGCACTCTCTTGGTCGTGTTTCTTGATTTGGAAACGAAGCTCTTTGTACCCCTTCCGTAACTTTATTGAAAGATAGATGATTAGAACCCCGATAAGAATCGTAAAGATGGTTCGAATGCCATTCGTAATGCCTATATAAGGCACAAAAATGGTAACGATGCCGATCCAAAATAAAAAGCGAAGCTTCGCGATCATGAGATCCTAGTATACCAAATCAGACGATTTTTTGTGAGTCGAACCAATCACAACAGAAAATTCCCCTCGCACCGTATCGGGATTGTTTTTGTAGTAATCGTAGAGTTCACGAGCAGTGCCTCGTGGATACTCTTCGAACTGCTTGGTCATCTCTCTGCCTACCATGATCACTCGATCGCCAAGTACACCAGAGAGTGCTTCCAGTGTTTTCAAAATGCGGTGCGGGGACTCATAAAAGACAATGGTGTGCGATGTATGGGCAATATACGTAAAAAGCTTTTCGCGCCCCTTTTTGTGCGGAATAAAACCGAGAAATTCAAAGTGGCTTGATGGAAACCCCGACACTGACAGTGCGGCAATCGCGGCAGATGGTCCAGGAATCGGGACGACCTTTGCATCGGGATATACCCTTCGAAACTCATCGATAAAAAGGGATCCGGGGTCTGAAATGGCAGGTGTGCCGGCATCAGTCACCAAGACGATATGTTCATGCTCTTTACAGCGCGAAATCGCGCTTTCACGCGATTTCGCGCTACTTTGTGCATGACTTGAGACAAACTCCCTCGACTGTGGACCCGCCATAAGCGAGGCTTTTTCACCACCAATCCCAGTGAGCAAAAACAGCTTCTTTGCCATTCGTGTATCTTCTGCAATTACCAGAGTAGCTTTTTCAAGCACTTCCTTCGCCCGCGGCGACAAATCGCCAAGATTTCCTATCGGAGTTGCGACAACGTTGAGCGTCATAACTCCCCTACTCTACCGTACTATTGACAGATAGTAAAGGTGTGATGATTTAAATCAAAAACGAGATTAAAAAATTTTCGATTTAAAATAACTACCGCCAAGCAACTATGAAATCGAAGCATAGACCTCTGTTTTGCTGTAAGCACTACGTTACTACAGTAACATACGCCACTTTTTGTGCGTGTACATGGAATCGAACCATGGACCTCTGTCTTATCAGGACAGCGTTCTACCACTGAACTATACACGCGTGGGCAATATTATACCTATTTTCTTTCTTTTTTCAATTTATTGCTCCTCTCTTTCTTCCTCGCTTCCCATCTCACCGTTCTGCAATGCATCAATGATTTTCTCTATTTTCCCCATCATAACCCCTTCGATATTTGAAAAACTTTGTTTGATACGGTGATCGGTCACACGATCTTGAGGAAAGTTATACGTGCGAATCTTTTCACTGCGATCCGCGGTACCGATCTGATTTTTTCGATCGCCGGCATATTTCTTTGCCTCCTCTTCTTCTTTGATCTGCTGTAGTTTCGCAATCAAAATGGACATCGCTCGTTCGCGATTTGCGGCTTGGCTTCGCTCCGCGGTACTTCGCACGTCGATACCGGTCGGTTTGTGGATGAGGCGCACCGCAGTTTCAACTTTGTTGACATTTTGTCCCCCTGCCCCACCGCTTCGAGAGTACTCCATTTCAATATCCGAGGGATTGACTTCAACAGTGATTTTTTTCTTGATCGGCAAAATCGCAATCGACGCCGTTGACGTATGGATGCGTCCCATTTTTTCCGTTACCGGCACACGCTGGACACGGTGTACGCCAGTTTCAAAACGCAAAAGTCGATACACGTCCTTTCCTTTGATTTCTATCTGCATGTCACTGATGAGTTTGACTTGCCAGCCTTTACTCTCCGCATAACGCGTATACATTTCCACGAGCTCTTGTGCGAAAAGTGCCGCCTCATCACCGCCGGCTCCTGCGCGCGCTTCCAAAATGATTTCATTTGGAAATTCCTCTTCTTCTTTTTCTGACGCTTCTATTTCGGCGATTTGTTCTTCGAGTGCCTTTTTTTGGAGAGTGATTTCTTTGAGATCATCGTCAGCAAGTTCTTTCATGCTCGGATCGTTTTCGACCATCGCGCGCGTTTCTTGTTCACGTCGCATAAGCCGCTCGTATTCGGTGGCGAGATACTGTGTTTTGTGATTTTTTTTAAGCGCTTCGATATCAATCATGGCAATAAAAAAGCCGCTTCCTTCTATAGTATAGCGGCTTTTTTGTTTCGTTACTTTTTCTTTGCAGAAGCAACGCGACGCTTGAAGCGGTCAACGCGACCGGCAGTATCGATGACTTTGTCGTTGCCGGTATAGAATGGGTGCGATGCGCTTGAGATTTCAACACGAAAGAGCGGATACTCTTTTCCTTCATAGGTTGTCGTTTCAGTGGTTTGGACAGTCGAAGCAATAACAAACTGCGCTCCTGAGGAGTTATCATAAAACACGACTTCTCTGAAATTGGTCGGGTGAATGTCTTTTTTCATAAGACCCTGATTCTAGCATAAAGGGATTATTTTTCAATAGCTTGCGAACTATTGCTTCGCTACCCCGTATTTTTCCAAATAATCAATATCTGCTTGGATGGTTCGAGTAAGTGCCATCACGGAGTTACCATAGAAGCTGTTTGGTGGGCGTTTCCCATCACAGGAGCGTCCGGAATAGTATTTACAAGCAGCATTGCGCTCGTTTGTTTCGCTTCCGACCCCTCCGCGGTCTTTGAGGTAGATAGCGGAAGCCATGATTGCATCACGTGCCGCCCACGGGTTTGCAGCTGACTTTCCAAGCGCCGCCGCCACTCGCGGTGCGATGATCTCCCATGTAGAAGGAATGAACTGTGCCGGCCCCATTGCTCCTCCCCATCCGCCGCCCGGAAGCGGACATGATACCGGCGTAGTATCAGGATTGAGACCTAGTGCGGCGGTAATGCGCGTAAACGCCGGCTGATCGCGTGTCGGACTCATGACGTTCACCCAGCTCTTTGATGGCGGATCACCGGCACGGTTACAGGTACCGACGTTGGCACCGAGGTTTGATTCTTGTGTCAAAATTGCAAGGATGAACGCCGGGCGCACACCAGTGGCGGCGGAAGCTCCTTTTGCATACGTATAGGCGTCTTTAAACGGGATCGCCTTTGTCGCGCCTCCCGCAAAACTGAAGAGTTTGCTTTCGATTGCGGCAACTTTTTGTTGTTGCTGAGCCACGAGTGCGGCCTGTCGTTGTTCTTCGGTCTTGCTCGTATCGAGAAGTTGTTGTGCTTGTGTTTGAGAGACTTGGATTTGCTTCTTTTGATTTTCAAGCGCGTTCTTTGCGTCGAGTGCTTGAGATTGTTTGTCTTGCAGTTGTTGTTTTTGGGTTTCGGTCGCTGATTTGATTTGTTTTACTTTATTGAGAGCGGAATACAACGACTGTTTGACGGAGGTAAAGTCATCGAGGTCTTGGTAGAACTCGGTCACTGATTGAGCGCTCAACAACACATACGCCGCTCCTTTTTGATCGATCTCGTCAGTTCGTTTGATGAGTTGTTGCATTGAGTCGTGCTGACGGTCGAGTTCTGTCGAAAGGTCGCCGATTGCTTTCTGCTTTTGGTTGATTTCGACTGTGAGGTTGTTGATGTTGGTAATCTGACCTTTAATCTTTGATTGCGTTGCGTTGATCTGCGCGATGAGACCGCTTACATTTTGTTGGAGTGCGCCGGTTTTTTGTTTTTGGGTGTTAAGCTGTGCTTGGAGTTGTTGAAGCTTCTTGCTTTCGACTGCGTAGTCTTGGCACGCCTGTGCGATTTCGTCGGAACTCGGATTGTTACAAACATCCGGTTGAGTTTGGGCATCTGCCTGACGACGCAAAAGCATCAATGCCCCTAAAAGGCTCAAAAAGAGCCCAAGGGACAAAAAAATAGCCGTTTTCCGCATACTCACTAGACTCTTATTATACAAGACTATTACTGCAAAAAACCCTTGACTTTTGTTAGTATCAAGGGTCTTTTGAGGATTTTTATTCTGCTTTTGTTTCGGGTGTTTCGGCGGTAGTTTCTCCTTCTTCTTTCTTGCCTTTTTGTTCGACTTCGATACTTTCGAGATCTATCGGAGCGGCCTCTTCCTTTTCTTCAATAAATGCAGTGATCAGGGCAACAACTTCATCGGGAGAAGTGACGAGTGTCACATTGTTCGGAAGAGCAATGTCACGTACATGGATTTGGCTTTCGAGAGTTGCAAGCGGGGTAACATCTACAGTAAACGAGTGCGGCATGTGTGCGGGAAGCGCTCGTACTTGTACTTCGTGAAGCACTTTTACGAGAGTTCCAAGTCCGTTCTTTTCTGCTTCGGCAAGGCCGGTAAATTCGATTGGCACCGGCACTTCGATTTCTTTGTTCATGTCGATTGCAAGAAAATCAATGTGAATCGGAAGACCGGAAAGCGGGTCGCGCTGAATATCGTGGATAAGCGCATTTACAACTTCTCCCTCGACAGCGAGCTCTATCGCAGTTGTCTCCCCTGCTTCCTTGAATATCTTGGTGAAATCGCGAAGTGGAACAGAAATGGAAGTCGATTCCTTCCCTGCTCCGTAGTAGACGGCAGGAACTTGCTCAGCCGCGCGTGCCGCTTCTGCCATTCCCTGTCGTTTTTTTGCTTGTAACGTAATCGTCATAGGTGCTTCAGTATACTGAAAATCGGCCAATACGCAAGTCTACACCGCATGACTACTATCGTGACGTTTGACAAGATGACTCGTGATGTAGTCAAACGATCCGCCTACTTTTTTCCCGGGATTGAACATATCTTGAGGATCAAAAATCTCTTTTACTTTCGCAAACAGCGCGATAATCTCCGGCGGATACATATATGGAAGGAATGGTGTTCGAATAATGCCGTCATTGTGCTCTGCGGTAATTGATCCTTTGTATTTCGCCACAAGCGCATAGACTTTTTTTGAAACCTCGAGGATCACGTCCGGAGAAAGTGGATTGTTCAAATCCATAAGCGGAATGACATGGAAATTGCCGTTTCCCGCGTGTCCGGCAATGGTATAGACGAGTTTGTGCTCGTCAACGATCGCTTGGAGTTGCGGAAGAAATTTCGGGAGGTCGTGCGGATTGACGATGATGTCATCGATGAACGGCGCTGTCTGCTTGCCTTTTGAGTGTTTGCGCAACAAGTTGAAACTTTCTCGTCGCACTTTCCAGTATTTTTGCGCCTCCGCCGCGCTTCGTGCGACATGCGTTTTAAATCCAAACGGCTTCACCGCGCGACGTATCTCGATCGCTCGACGCATCACTTCCTGTTCATTTTCTCCGGCAACTTCCGCAAGCAGAACGAGCTTTGGAATGCCCCCGGTCAGGAGTCGAAAGATGTCGGGGATGAATTGAATCCCAAGCTGTATCGCTCCAAAAAATCCAAGCTGTTTGAAAAATCCCCCCATGAACGATATGGCGAGTCGCATACTATAATCATCATAACTTTCGAAACTCTCCGGCTGGTAGCGCATCACGGTATCGACGATTTCTCCGAGACGATCGAGTGACTTCAAGTACATGATGACCATGCGGGAGTATTTCGGCACGGGGACGAGCGCAAATTCAACGAGTGTCGTAATGGCAAGCGTCCCTTGGGAGCCCACGATGAGTTTGTTGAGATCAAATATCTGCGTGGTGCGGTCCCACACATTCCAGAGGTAATAGCCGGCGGAATTTTTTGACACGGTCGGCTTTGCATTTTGAATGATGTCATAGTTCGCTTCAATGAGATCAAAAAGTTTTTTATAGAGCATGCCTTCAAAGTCTCCTTGCGCCATTTTTTCATCAAGTGCTGCTTTTGAAAGTGGCACGACTTCATATTCTTTTGCATCGGTGAAAATCACTCGCTGACGCTTCACATAACGTTCGACTTTCCCGTATTTGATGGATTTTTCTCCGCCGGAGTTGTTCGCCGTCATCCCACCGACAGTGCAGAGATCTTTCGATGCGGGATACGCGGGCATGATGCTTCCGTGCCTGAGTGTTTCCTTTTCAAAATCTCGATAAAAACAACCGGGTTCGACAATCCCCTTTTTTTCATCGACTGAGATGATCGCGTGCATGTGCCTTGTCGTATCCACGATGATCGATTCGTTGATCGCTCCGCCACCCATGTCGGTACCCGCACCGCGAAGGGTGATAGAGAGCGTCGGATCGCTCGGCTTTTTTCCCGCAACATAGTGCACGATACGGGCGATATCAACCGCGTCGGTTGGAAAGACCACTACCCTCGGCTCGACTTCAAGGAGACTCGCATCACGAGAATATTTTTTCAGAGTGGCGCCATCAGCGGCGATATCTCCCTTTACGATCGATTTGAGATCATCGATTATGGCCATAAGATACAGATGAGTGAGAGGATTCCAAGCACGATACCGACATATTGGAGAAAACTTTCTTTCTCACCGAAAAAGTGGATCCCAATAATCGTTGCAAAAATCGCCGATCCGACGGAAAAAATAATCGCTCCTCGCGCAAGTCCTGACCCGCTTCGAATACCCCACAACCAAAAGATATTTGCGATGATGTATCCGAGAATTGCAAGCGCCCAAAACTGCCAGGTTCCTTTCAACGCATATTCTTTCGAAAAAACGTCGGCGATGAGTTCAAAAATGATGAGGAACGATAACGGGATAATCCAAAACATGATTTATTTGATTCGATTAAATAGTTTTAATTTTTCTTCAACGACACGCTCCATTGCAAGTGTCGCATTCGTCGCGTACTTGTACGGTGCGATATCGTCGGGGTGTGCATTCATATACGCACGGAGCGCGTTGGTATACGCCGTACGCAGTTGGGTATTTACGTGAATGATTGAGATTCCCGCATCAATTGCGGCGGCATAGTCCGCATCTTCGCCGGATCCGCCATGAAGAACGAGTGGTACATTTACTGTCTGAGCGATGTGTTTGATGCAGTCGATATTGAGCCTGGGCTTTGCTCCGTTGCGAAGCATGCCATGAAAGTTCCCTACCGCCGGCGCAAACATATCCGCCTCCGTTTCAGCGATAAATCGCTTTGCGTCTTCGGGCTTTGTCACCACGGCGATACCATCGGGGATTTTGTCGCGAAGTTCGGATCCCTGACCGATGTAACCGAGCTCCACCTCGAGAAGGACATCAGTGCCACGGTGTTTGTTGACATGCTTGACGTACTCCATGCACCGTCTCGATTGTTTGATATTTTCTTCAAACGAAAGTTTCGCGCCGTCAAAAATGACCGAATCGTACCCCGCATCGACCGCGGCTTTGACAGTCTCAAAACTGTAGTGGTGATC
>DASZSN010000012.1:0-7190 GCA_035548655.1 Minisyncoccota bacterium | reverse complement strand
CACAGGAGCGGCGCGAAGCGTTCACGCTTCGCGCCGCTCAGTTACAAACTTATTTCGAAACTGAACTCGAAAAACATTTTCCGCATCTGAAAATCACGGCACAACAGTCACCGCGCACACCGCACATCACTCACATCGGCGTGTCGGATTTTGACAGCGAACTGCTCGTCCTCGAGCTCGACGCACGCGGCATCGCGGTATCTGCAAAATCCGCCTGTAAAAACGAAGAAACAGGCGAGTCACCGATTGTTGAAAAGCTCTATGGTAAACACTGGGGAGCCGTACGGTTTTCGTTCGGAAGAATGACAGACAAACATGATCTCGATAAGGCAATTGGGGCACTGCGGTCAATATTTGAAAAATATACCTATAGCAAATAGCACTCTGGAAAGAGGTTGGAAATCGTGCTAGAGTGTAAGTATCTGCTTGTCTGATCGTACTATTATTGTCAGTAAGACCGTGATTCCTTGATTGATTATTGGAAATGTGACTATTGATTATTTATTTCTATGATGCCCCCACTGAACCAATTCACCACAAAGGCCAAGGAGGCGATCAAGCGAGCCCACGAGCTTGCGATCGAACGGGGTCAAAACAACGTGAGTACCCTCCATCTACTCGCGGCATTGCTCGTTCAAGAGGAATCAAATGTCCTCTCCATCCTCGAGCGCGTTGATGTCGATACCGTGCACCTGACCGATTCCGTCCTCGAAGTCATCGAAAGCGCCGAAGGACAGACCACGATTGCGCCGTCATATCAGATGTTTCTCACCGCCGATCTCGCGCAAGTGATCGAGGCGTCGCTTAAAATCGCGACCGAGCTCAAAGACAACTTCGTCTCGACCGAGCACCTGTTCCTCGCACTCATTGACGTGCGCAATCAAGCGAGCGAACTGCTCAGCCGCTTCAAGATCGATCGCGCGCGTATCATCGACGCGATTATGGATGTGCGCACCAACAAAGCGCCGGCAGATAGCACTGCGAAAAAATTTCGCCTGCTTACCAAATTTACGCGCAACCTCACCAAACTCGCGCGCGAAGATAAACTCGATCCCGTCATCGGTCGCGATACCGAGATTTTGCGCGTCATGCAAATCCTCTCCCGTCGCACCAAAAACAATCCGATTCTTCTCGGTGAAGCGGGCACCGGCAAAACCGCCGTTGTCGAAGGACTCGCGAACCGTATTGCTCGCGGCGATGTGTCCGAATCGCTCAAAGACAAGGAAATCGTCTCTCTTGATCTCGGCTCGCTTCTTGCGGGAACAAAATACCGCGGAGAATTTGAAGAGCGGCTCAAAAACATTTTGAAAGAAATCGAACGTGCCGAAGGAAAAATCATCCTCTTTATCGATGAGATCCACACCATTGTCGGTGCTGGCGGTGTGGAAGGCGGTCAAGATATGGCAAATATGTTAAAGCCCGCACTCGCACGCGGAGAGATTCGCGCGATCGGCGCCACGACGCTCAAAGAATACCAAAAGTACATCGAAAAAGATCCGGCACTCGCACGGCGTTTTCAGCCGGTCTATATCGAAGAGCCCAGCCAAGAAGATACGATCGCGATTTTGCGCGGACTCAAAGAAAAGTATGAGCTCTACCATGGTGTGCACGTCACCGATGACGCGATCATCGCCGCGGTACAACTCTCCACTCGTTACATCACGAACCGCTACCTTCCAGACAAAGCCGTCGATCTCCTCGATGAAGCGTGCAGTGCGCTTCGCATGGCGCTTGAGAACAAGCCCGCGCCGCTCGAAGAGGCGCATCGCCGCATCACTCGCCTTGAAATAGAAAAAGAAGCGTTGAAAAAAGATGTGGAGCAAGGAAGTGATGTCAAAGTGGCGAAGTCTCGTATCAAGGACATCGAAACGGAGATTTCTACTATTTCTGAAAAGACGCGAGAGCTCGAAACAAAATGGAAAACTGAAAAAGGGCTTCTCACCGATATCGCAAAGATTCGCAAAGATCTCGAAACGCTTCGTCTCGAAGCGGATGCCGCGGAACAACGCGTTGACCTCGGTCGCGCGGCAGAGATTCGTTATGGGCACATTCCGACGCTTGCTCGTGAACTTGATGCAAAAATGGCGCGTTTGAAAAAACTTCAAAAATCCCGTCGCGTGCTCAAAGAAGAAATCACCGAAGAAGACATTGCCGCTGTGGTTGCTCGTTGGACGGGCGTGCCGCTGACTAAAATGCTCGAAGAAGAACGCGAGCGCCTCATCAAGATGGAAGATGAGCTCAAAAAGCGCGTTGTCGGACAAGACGACGCGGTTACTCGCATCAGCCAAGTGATTCGCCGCAATCGCGCCGGTATCGGCGATCCGAATCGTCCAATCGGCTCATTTCTCTTTCTCGGTCCGACCGGAGTGGGGAAAACTGAGCTTACCAAAGCGCTTGCGGAGTTTATGTTTGATGATGAAAAGGCACTCATTCGTGTCGACATGAGCGAATACATGGAGCGCCACAGCGTCTCGAAACTTATCGGTTCTCCACCGGGCTATGTGGGCTACGACGAGAGCGGACAGCTCACCGAACAGGTCCGACACCGCCCATACTCGGTCGTGCTCTTTGATGAGATCGAAAAAGCGCACCCGGAGGTGTTTAACATCTTGCTCCAGGTACTCGACGAAGGCTTTCTCACCGACGCAAAAGGCCGAAAGGTGAATTTCAAAAATTCGATCATCATCATGACGAGCAACATTGGAAGCCAATACATTCAAAAGATGGAGACCATCGGCTTTCATACCAATACTGAACAAAATGAATATGTGAACATGAAAGAAAAAGTGATGGATGCGCTCAAAGACTACTTCCGTCCGGAATTTCTCAACCGCATCGACGAAATCATTGTCTTTGATATTCTCTCCCCGGAAGTGATCCGCGACATCGTCAAGCTTCGCGCTGAGATCGCGCTCTCACGCCTCAAAGAAAAAGACATCGCGATCACCGTCGGTGATGATGTGCTGTCCTACATGGCGCGCGTTGGGTATAATCCTCATTATGGGGCTCGACCCCTCAATCGGCTCATTCAGACGAAAATTCTGAATCCGATTGCAGAGCGCATTATCGCTCGAACGATCGAGGAAGGTGATGCGGTCAGCGTTTCGATGGATGGTGACGACGTCCTCGTCTCTGTCAAGCACAATAAACGAAAACGCAGTGGTTCTTTGGCACACGCGGTGGAACCTGAAAAGGTCTCATAGCGAAACGCCGCCCGCTCATTTGCATTTTGCAGGGGGCGGGCGGCGGTGCATATGTACCCAAAGACACCGTAATAAACGCTCATCATACGAGTCTTTCTCTTTGTATCGACACCATATGAAGAAATATTTCGCCCTTATTTTTATAGTGTTTTTTTTCACTGCTATCGTGCATACGCACGCCGCGTCGCTAAAGACACAGTTTACAAATCTCGTCTCCGGCAACAATCTCCAAAAAAGCATGCAATCCGCCTGTATCGTCGATCAAAAGGGGGCAGTGCTTTCGTACAATGCTTCCGCTCCGATTATTCCTGCCTCCGTTTCAAAGCTCTACACCTTTGATTTTGCGCTTGCCACACTCCCGCTTGATTTTCACTACACGACGACGTTTTATCAAAACGGCACCACACTCTACATCAACGGCGGCGGTGACCCGCACTTTGTCATCGGACATCTGCGAAGCGTGATAAAAAAGATATACGATGAGCAACATGTTCTGCTTAGCCGGTTTGTCTTTTCACCAAACTTTTATTTCAACTGGAACAGTGCACCAAAAGACGTGCAGTGGTCGATGTTCACCTCACTCAAAGAAGATGCCGGTGCGCCGATTGCAAAAAAGATTGCGGTTGTTATCGGTACGTCCGCATACAGCGGGAAGGGGAATAAATACCAGTTCCAGTCCGCTCCCTTGACCGCACTACTCAAACAAATCAGTGATTACTCCAACAACATTGCCGCCGACACACTCTTTAAACGACTCGGTGGAAGTACCGCGTTTGCCGCATACATGCAAAAAACGTACGGCGCCGATTCGACAAAAGTCCATTTTGAAACGGGGTCCGGCCTCTCCGGCAACTTCACTACATGCGCGCTCACAATCTCCGTCATCAAACATCTCGACGCGACGCTCACGGCAGACAACCTCGCACTCACCGATATCATCGCAGTGCCACACGTCGACCCTGGGGTACTCAAGGATCGCCTCACCAGCATCGACGACACATCCGCGATGGTGGCAAAGTCCGGCTTTGTCAACTTTCATCACAACCTTGCCGGAGCGATCAATACCAAAAAGGGGCACGTCTACTTTGCCGTATTTGCGGCGTTTGACGACATGAAACAGAGCACTTCGGTGAAAGCGATGGTAGATGATTTTACGACGCGCATTGTGGCATTTTATCAATCAACGCTCAAACCGTTTTCATACACCCCCGACCTCTCGATTTTTGACAATATAACGGTCAAGAAAATATAAACAAAAAACCCTTGGAACAATCCAAGGATTTTTTGTGTTGTGCGCCGGGGAGGATATGAACTTCTGGAAAACCCACGGTTTTCCCAATCCTTCCTCCACGGGGAAACAAGTGTTTTCCTTACAGGAACTGTCCACTTATTGGATCTTTTCTCCGAAAAGCTCTCAATAAGTCTTGCGTTCGGGTCCCTTCCCGAACTCACCCGACCCCCTTCTTGTTCAAATCCTCCTCAACCATATAGAAACAAAAAACCCTTGGAACAATCCAAGAATTTTTTGTGTTGTGCGCCGGGGAGGATTTGAACCTCCGTAGCCCATAGGGCGCCTGATTTACAGTCAGGTGCGATTGACCACTCCGCCACCGACGCATGTCCACCGATAGTATCACAGACGGGTCTTTTTTTCTACCGATACCGTGCTATAGTATCGGCAAATAGTGGTCATGAAAAAAACAAAAAAAGATGCAACTCCTGCTTCAATCGCTCTGCGAGGGGGAGAAGACAAAAGAGCTTCTCTACCATCGTCAGTGTTCGAAAAAAAGAAAAGATGGCACCCGCTTTTTGCGGGAACGTTTCAGTTGACCGGCTATTCTCCGGCTGACAAGAAATTGCGATCCAATTAAAGGCTTGGAATCAACCAGGGCTTTTTTGTTTGACAAATTGGTATTATTCTCGTAGTCTTTGCGAAAATAACGACGCATGAGTCTCACTTTCATTGAAGAAATAGATAAAAAAAATTTGGAACAACTCTTAAAAAGTCTTGTTCACGCCAGCGCGGTAAACAACACTGCATACGTTTCAATAATTATAAAAAAAATCATTGAAACGTATGATCGACAGACGGTTTCGCCGACAGATAAGCTCTCCGTTGCAGAGCAACACTGACACTGCCATAGGGCAGTTTTTTAATTAAAAAACCCGGCATTACTGCCGGGGCGCTACTGATAGAAAAAAGAAAAAATTATTGCCTAACCCTATATACGTTCAGTCCTTTTTTCACGCAACCATTTACACTCCTGGGGATGTCTTGTAGGATTGGGTGATGCGACAAGAAAAAGAAACCAATGTATACCTCTACGGCAAGCATGCGCTCATAGAAGCGCTCATGGGCATTCCTTCGTCCGTGCGCAAAGTATTTCTCGACACCAACGCACAAGCGGACAAAGAGATCACTAACCTCCTCAACACGCACCATCTTTCTTTTTCTGAAATGAAGGCATCAAAGAAGCGGGTGGGGGAAGATGCCGTCCACCAAGGCGTCATTGCCGAGCTCGATCAATCAAAGCTCTATACCAACCTCGAGAGCGTACTTTCGCAGACACGTGCCGGCAATCCCGCAATCGTGATCCTCGATGAACTGCAGGACCCGCACAATGTCGGAGCGATTATCCGCTCTGCCGCGGCATTTGGGGCGAGCGCAGTATTGCTCCCCGAACACCACCAAGCACCAATCACCGGCGCGGTGATCAAAGTATCTGCCGGGATGGCGTTTCGTATCCCGATTGTACGCATCGGCAATGTCAATCAGACAATCCGCCTCTTAAAAGAAAAAGGATTTTGGACCTATGGACTGGTGATGGGTGGAGATACGCGACTCAAAGACGCAGCATTTGATACCCCGACGCTTTTTGTTGTGGGTAATGAATCAGTCGGTATCCGTGAAAAAACACTTGAATTGTGTGATGTGAAGCTCACGATTCCAATGGATCCAAGATGCGAATCGCTCAATGCCGCCGCCGCCGCTTCTGTTGTACTCTATGAGTGGAGTAGAGGACAAAAATAAAAAATCGCTTCGTTTGTACGAAGCGATTTACAATCTTGCGAATGTACTTTGAATATTTTTTTCTCCACGCACTTTCTTTTCCTGAACCATATATCTTGTCACCCTTTGTCCTCCCAAGATCATACAAGGCCCAGAATGACAAAAATGTATAGATAAAGGCTCTTACTATGATCCCGTTTTGGTCACTGCCTATCTGATCATACCTAATGGCAAGATTATCGGAAAAACTGATAAGTAGCGAGATCAAAAGAAGAAAGCTTATATAGAAAAACGCAAGTATAATCGGCCTGCGGATCTTCCTCCTTGTTTTCTCAAAGTCGCTTCTTTTATGGCTAAAATATCCTTCCCAATACGCAAAATAGCACATAAAGAAGTTGCAAACTAACAGCTCAACAATATTCATGGTGATAGTTTTTAGAAAATGTACTCTACATACGATTTTTGTCAAAATAAAAAAGTCGTCAGGACGACTTTTAAGATCATAATGTTTTATTTGGCGTGTTTAGCCATAGACAAACAGGTTGCTATGACTAAAACAAGTACGGGAATTCCTGAACTCACGAGTATTGCGTCATGTGTGTTCAAGTTCAGGAGACCAAATGTAATAGGCGCAAAGAATAAATTCATCAGGCCTGAAAGAATAAAGGCGACGATTGCGATTACAAAAATCGATGCAATAGTATCATCGTATCTTTTGTAGATAACTCTTGCAGTGAAAAAAAGTATAATAACTCCCATTCCCACAAGTAGTATCTGCGCGGAGAGGGGAATAATGGATGTGTTCATGTGTTTTTTCTTTAAAATATCATTAAATATAAAATTGTCAAATAAAAATGCCCGCTGTGATAGCGGGCGAATTTTTTTCAATACTCGTTCATGGAAGTACGGAATGGAATATTCCGCATGTACCCACCATTTTGCTGATGATGTTGTGCTGGACGGGCGCTGATGAATTC
>DASZSN010000011.1:0-19888 GCA_035548655.1 Minisyncoccota bacterium | reverse complement strand
GACAGCAAAGTGCTCACTGAACTTGCGCGAGTGATGCCGCGCGGGGATCGCTCGATCGATGTGATGATCGCCACGCATCCGGATGCCGATCACATCGGCGGACTGCCGCTGGTACTTCAGCGCTATCATGTGGGACTGTTCCTCACCTCGC
Organism: Minisyncoccota bacterium; assembly: GCA_035548655.1. GTDB lineage: Bacteria > Patescibacteriota > Minisyncoccia > Phycocordibacterales > UBA9973 > UBA4124. The sequence goes on along the minus strand of DASZSN010000011.1, from coordinate 19,737 downwards.
AGGTGTATACCGATACCAAAACATTCACTTCGCTCTATAAGGAACTTCTTGATAAAAAAGTGCCGTCGTATTTTGTGCGAAAGGGGATGATGCTCACACTCGATGCAACTGCAACTGACCCTCGTGCAGTATTCTCAATACTGTTCCCCGATCGCGATACGAGCACCTGGGAGACGAACTCCGCATCCGTGGTGGGGCGATTGCAAATAGGTGAGCGCAGCGCGCTCTTTACCGGTGACTCGCCGATTGCGATCGAACACTATCTCACGCAGACCGATCCAAAAGACATCGATGTCGATATTTTGAAACTCGGTCACCACGGGTCAAAAACATCGAGTAGTGAAGAATACCTGCGCGCGACAACACCCTCACTCGCGCTCATTTCCGCCGGCGTCAACAATCGCTACGGTCATCCGCACCAAGAAGTACTCGATCGACTGAGGGCGCTCGGCATCCCTTGGGTTTCCACTCAAGATGTCGGCACCTACACCCTCACGACCGATGGACAAACGTGGGTTAAGGAGTAGGATAGTTGGTATATGGGATTTGGAATGGAAGGAATGCAACAAGAAAATTGGAGCGAGCAAAATCTTGGATTTGCAATTCAAAAGTTGCAGGAGGCGCCTCCAACGTTTGGTGAAGGGGGAAACACCGGAGAGCGGGACGGCAAATATTTTGCGATGGGGTATGAACTGAAGAAAGAAGAGTATGATGAATTTTTCCAAAAACTCCACTCATTGTTTGAGGAAGTAAAAAATGATCAAGAAAACGATCTCAAACAAGCTGCATAAATAAAAAACCGCCCAAGAGGGCGGTTTTTTATTTGATCACTCCCGCTTCCTTGAGTGTTCGATATGTTCCTTTTTTCTGGAGGGTTTTGAGTCCGCGAGCGGAGACAACGATAGAAACAGTTTTTTTGAGTTCCGGCACATAAATGCGCTTCTTTTGAAGGTTGGCATAGCGGCGAGACGGGGTAATGGGGTTAAACTTGGTTGCACGAACCTTTGTGGAGTAGCCCCCGCCGACCTGGGAAGATTTCTTTGTGATGACGCATGCTTTCGCCATAGTGGTCAAATACTAACACGCAACCAATAACCTAGCAACTATCGCCGGTACACTATATACTCAACCAATGTCCGGCTCAATTTCCATATTTTATTTTCTCGTGCTCATCCTTTCCATCATCGTGCATGAAGTAGCGCACGGTTTGGTGGCGGAGCGCGAGGGAGATCCGACAGCGCGCATGATGGGACGCATCACACTCAACCCGCTCAAACACATTGACTGGTTTGGGTCGATCATTTTGCCGCTTGTACTGATTCTTTCAAACGCCGGATTTGTCGTCGGATGGGCAAAACCGGTACCGTACAACCCCGACAATCTCAAACACGGCAACAAAAGCGTGGCAAAGGTCGCGATCGCCGGTATCGTCGTCAATCTCGCGCTTGCAGTTATCTTTGGAATGGTGATTCGGGTGATGGTTGCAAGCGGACACCCACTGCAGTCAGTCATCGATATCGCAAGCGTCATCGTCATCGTCAATATCGTGCTCGCGCTCTTCAATGCCATCCCACTTGCACCGCTTGACGGCTTTCGATTTCTCTCCGCGGTACTCCCACAAAGGGCTGGCACTGTCATGCGTTTCATCGGACGCTACAGTTTGCCGCTCCTCTTGGTATTTATCCTCTTTGGGTGGAAAGTAATCGCTCCATTCGCCTTTCATCTCTTTTCGTGGCTGAGCGGTATTGCCTTATAGAAGAAGGTGTAGTAGCATAGCGGAACATAGACAAGTAATGGCAACGTTTAATCAGCTAATCAAAAAGCCTCGAAAAAGTACCCGCCGCAAGTCAAAGGCGGTTGCTTTGTCGCTCGGATTCAACACAATCAAGAACCGACCGGTCTACTACGCGTCGCCTTTCAAGCGTGGTGTATGCACCAAAGTCACCACAACGACTCCGAAAAAGCCAAACTCCGCGATTCGAAAAATCGCTCGTGTTCGCCTCACGAATGGAAAGGAAGTCACCTGCTACATTCCCGGAGAAGGGCATAACCTCCAAGAACACTCAGTGGTCGTGATTCGTGGCGGTCGCGTGAAGGACCTCATCGGTGTGCGCTATCACATCGTTCGTGGTGTGCTCGATACCCAAGGGCTCGACAAGCGTCGAAAGAGCCGCTCGATGTACGGCACTAAGCGTCCGAAGGGAGCAAAATAATTTTTATGCGACGACCAGTCAACAACAGAAATATTGTCGGCAAAGACATCAAGTACGGTTCAGAACGGCTTGAGAAATTTATCAACACCATCATGTGGAGTGGCAAGAAAAACACCGCCCGCGCAATCGTTTACGGAGCACTCGACGTCATCAAGGAGAAAGAAAAAGTGGAAGATCCAATGGAAGTCTTTGATGCCGCGCTTAAAAACGCCGGTCCGCTCGTCGAAGTGCGAAGCCGCCGTATCGGAGGCGCCAACTACCAAGTGCCGAGAGAAGTCCGCAACGAACGACGCATCGCGCTTGCCATGCGCTGGATCATCGAAAGCGCTCGCTCCCGCAAAGGAGTAACGACAAAAGTCGCGCTTGCCGACGAACTCATCCAAGCATCAAAGGGTGAAGGGAATGCGGTGAAGAAAAAGAAAGATACGCACAAGATGGCGGAAGCCAACAAAGCATTTGCCCACTTTGCGTGGTAGGGACTCTCGAGCGATGGCTCGAGAGTTTTTTGTTGAGTCCGTACCCCACGTTTCAATCACCTGTCACGTTGTATCCCGTCACGTTGTATTCTGATATTCTTGAGAATATCAGAATACAACGTGACGGAGGCGAACTTGACATATGCCTCGTTTTCTCTACAATCAAATTGAATTTTTTCATAGGATAAGGTTTATGGTTAACTTTATTACAAGTTAATTGGGCACCCCCTCCGTTTTCACGGAGGGGTCCTTTTTTTAAGAGCTTCTGGCACGCTCCATGTTCCATGGGCGACTGTGTTGTGCCACCATATTTACAAAGGAATTCTTTTTAAAAATTTGTTATACTTTAAACAGTTCTTCTCATATAGTTAAAGCAGTCAATTTTCTCATAAGCAGTTAGTTTTGGTTGCGACCCCCGTTTTCACGGGGGTTTATCTTTTAAAAGAGACATGGTACGCTCTCCCGAGTCAACAATAATACCTGAAAGATGGTCCAAACAATTGTTGTTTCAGAACAACATTGTCCCCCGTTTTCACGGGGGTTTTCTATTGCAAAAACCACCAACTCCGTTTATAGTAGTGGCTATCACGGGCCCTCGCGGGCCTTTAATAATCAAAATTTTTTATGGAACGGGATTACCCATTGGAGAAAGTACGAAATTTCGGAATCATCGCCCACATCGATGCGGGCAAAACGACCACGTCTGAACGCGTGCTCTTTTATACCGGCATGAGTCACAAGATCGGAGAAGTGCACGAGGGAGAGACAGTGACCGACTGGATGGAACAAGAGCGCGAGCGTGGCATTACGATTACTGCCGCGGCGGTGACGTGTACGTGGCTTCCGACCTATACAACCGACAAAAACAAGCGCCACCGCTTCAACATCATCGATACGCCGGGACACATCGACTTTACCGTGGAAGTGAAGCGATCGCTTCGCGTACTCGACGGCGCCGTCGTCGTCTTTGATGGCGTTGCCGGAGTAGAGCCGCAAAGTGAGACCAACTGGCGCTATGCGAACGAAGCGATGGTTCCGCGCATCTGTTTTGTGAACAAACTCGATCGTACCGGCGCCTCGTTTGAACATTCATACAAAACCATTCTCGAACGACTTTCCAAGAAAGCCGTGCGCATGCAGATCCCGATCGGTCTTGAGGACAAACACGAAGGCGTCATCGATCTTCTCACGATGAAGGCGTACTATTTCGAAGGAGAGATGGGAAACAAGGTAGTGGAAAAAGAAATTCCCGCTGAACTCAAAGCCGACGCGGACAAATATCACGGTGAACTCATCGAGCGTATTGTTGAAAACAACGAAGCACAGCTTCACGCGTACCTCGAAGGAAAGGAACCGTCACTTGATGAACTCAAGGCAACGCTTCGTACCGCAGTCATTGCAAACGAAATCTTTCCGGTACTTTGCGGAAGCGCACTTAAAAACAAAGGTGTTCAGCTTGTTCTCGACGCGGTTGTTGACTATCTTCCAAGCCCACTTGATATTCCGCCGGTAAAAGGGACCAATCCCGATACCGACGAGCCGATTGAACGCAGTGCGGATGACAAAGAACCATTTTCCGCACTCGCATTCAAACTCATGGCGGATCCGTTCGTTGGTCAGCTCGTGTTTTTTCGTGTCTATTCGGGTACGCTCGAAGCCGGTTCGTATGTTTACAATCCCCGCACCCGAAACAAAGAACGTGTCGGGCGTATCGTTCGCATGCAAGCCGATCAGCGCGAAGAAGTGAAAAAAGTATTTGCCGGTGAAATCGCCGCGGCGGTTGGACTCAAGGACACCAAAACATCTGACACCCTCTGTGATGAGACGCACCCGATCATGCTTGAGCGCATCGTGTTCCCTGAGCCGGTGATTTCGCTTCGCATCGAACCAAAGACCAAAGCCGATCAGGAAAAAATGGGTCTCGCACTCAATCGTCTCGCTGATGAAGACCCGACATTTAAAATCTCAACCGATCCGGAAACTGCCGAGACGATCATTGCCGGTATGGGTGAACTTCACCTTGAAATCATCGTTGACCGCATGAAGCGCGAGTTCAACGTAGAGGCAAACGTCGGCAAGCCGCAAGTGGCGTACCGCGAAACGATTACCAGTTCTGCCGATGCCGAAGGAAAGTACATCAAACAAACCGGTGGTCGCGGCAACTACGGTCACGTGCGCATCAAGGTCAAACCGATGGATACCTCGGTTGACCCGAAGGATCTCCCGAAAAACACCAAACGAAGCGAAGGATTTGAATTTATCAACTCGATCAAAGGGGGCGTCATCCCGCAAGAATATATCCCCGCCTGTGAAAAAGGATTTCGTGAAGGACTCGATCGCGGTGTGCTTGCCGGATTTAAGATGGTCAACGTCTCCGTTGATCTCTGGGACGGAAGCTATCACGAAGTGGACTCGAACGAAATGGCATTTAAAATCGCCGCATCGATGGCGGTCCAAGATGCATGTAGATCGGCAAAACCGGTGATCCTCGAACCGATGATGAAAGTGGAAGTTATCACGCCGGAGAAATTTATCGGTGATGTCACCGGCAGTATCTCGGGGAAACGCGGCATCATCGAAGGAGTGGAAGGTCGTGGTATGGATCAAGTACTCAAGGCAGTCGTCCCGCTCTCGGAGATGTTCGGCTACATGACGAGCTTGCGTTCGATGACGGAAGGCCGCGCCGGATTTAACATGGAATTCCTCCGCTATGATATCGTGCCGCAAAACGTCGCGGAAACGATTATCAAGTCACGAAGTTAGAGCAAGAAACCCAACCCCCTCAGCCTGCAAGCTGAGGGGGTTGTTTTTGACAAAAATAAAAAATCAGGTAATGTAGCAAAAAAACATTGCCATGGTAATAAAAAGATTTTTCAGTGCAGGCCATACTGATAGTGGCGCAGTTGATATAAAAGAGTTTTTTGATGCAGAGGTGGAATTTTCTGATGATGCAATACTGAGAACATTGTCATCAAATTCTGATATAAGAATGGTACGAGGGCTGTATCGTTCTGTAACAAAAATAGATACCGTTAGTTGCAGAATGATTCTATCGACTGATGCTGGGATGAAAATTGCGGTGCTAAAATTCCCCAATTTGGGACTTCAGCAGAAATTGCTCGGAGAGTACGGCGCCCTTATTTTAAAAGGAAAGCTTTTGGGGGAAGATGTCCGCATATATTTAGGCACTTCGCTTCCCGAAGAACTACCTGCAGGTAGTTTCACTATCATTTGGTAAGTTACTAATGTTATATTTCCATTCCTTTCGTGTAGTATCATGAAAGGAATTTTGTTTTTTGGACTAAAAAATTTCAAATGAATCAGAAAAATGGACAAATAAAGACAGCATTTATCACCGGTGCAAACGGCGGTATTGGAGGCGCATTCGCACGAGAACTTTCTCGCCGAGGGTGGCGACTATTGCTTCCGGTGCGTGATCCGTTGAAGCCGGATGCACAAGAGCTTGCAACGGTACCGCGAGCATCTGTCGTGAAATGCGATGTTGGCGACCAGCAACAAACTGATCGTTATGTTCAATCATTCAAGGATGAGGGGACAGACATTGACCTTTTTATTCTTGCCGCAGGGACGTGGAAATGGGATAGCGATTTTACGGGAGCCACGATTGAGGAGGAAGAAAAAGCCGCAATTGATTTTCTCATGAAAGCAAATGTTCAGACGAAAGAAGTACCATTCACCTCGTTTGAAAACTATCTTACCGACGATCTTAAGAATATGACTGGCATTAGCGTTGGCTCACATGCCGCACATTTCGGTCCGGGGCATGAGTTTCGAGTCGATCAGATAGGGTACATCACGGCAATGGACGCCGCCGCAAAGCTAACAAAAAAGAAGCAGCGGGAAGGCATTTACAAGCACCTTCTCCTGAGTGAACCGGGCCGTATCGATACTCCGATGGCACGCGAACAGTTCGCTCGAAAGGGAATCGAGGTGGACTGGTCAAAAGAATTGAAGCCCTGGGAGTTTGCAATCCAAGAGCTTCGCAAGGTTGGGCTGTTCTAAACAGCCCTTTTTATTTGACAAAAGCTCTGTATACGATTGACAAACCTCGACAACTTGCTATCATGAACGCACTACGCAGTATTGCGTTGTTTTTGTTGCCGCGAAAGCGGAAGCTGGCTTCACCGTCGGCGAATTATTATTTACCTTAAGTTAATTAATTTTTATGGCAGAAGTATTTAAAAGAGACAAACCGCACGTAAACGTCGGTACCATCGGTCACGTCGACCATGGAAAGACCACGCTTACCGCTGCGATTCTCCATGTCCTCAACATGGCGGGAAAGAACGTCAAACTCAAGGACGTTGGTCAAATCGACTCCGCTCCCGAAGAAAAGGCACGTGGTATCACGATTAACATCTCGCACAACGAGTACGAGACCGACACGCGTCACTACGCACACATCGACGCTCCGGGACACGCGGACTACATCAAGAACATGATTACCGGTGCGGCGCAAATGGACGGCGCAGTGCTTGTCGTTGCGGCAACCGATGGCGCCATGCCACAAACCCGCGAACACATCCTCCTTGCAAAACAGGTTGGTGTACCGAAAATCATCGTCTTCCTCAATAAGTGCGACATGGTCGACGACAAAGACATGATTGACCTCGTTGAAGAGGAAATCCGAGAAATCCTTGCAAAACAAGGCTTTGACAAGGATTGCCCGGTGATCCGCGGCTCCGGTCTCAAAGGACTTGAATCAACCTCACTCGATGATCCGTGGGCGCAAAAGATCATGGAACTCGTCAACGCGCTCGACACTTATATTCCACTTCCGGTTCGTGACCTCGACAAGCCGTTCCTCATGCCGATCGAAGACATCTTTTCGATCGAAGGACGCGGTACTGTCGTTACCGGTCGTATCGAACGTGGAAAGGTGAAAGTCGGCGAAGAAATCGAAATTGTCGGTATCAAACCGACTTCAAAGACCACCGTCACCGGTATCGAAATGTTCAATAAACAACTCGATGAAGGAATGGCGGGAGACAACGCCGGCGTCTTGCTCCGCGGTACCAAGAAAGAAGAACTCACTCGCGGACAAGTGCTCGCAAAGCCGGGCTCCGTCACTCCACACACTGATTTCGAAGCAGAAGTCTACGTGCTCAAGAAAGAAGAAGGTGGTCGTCACACCCCGTTCGTCAATGGCTACAAGCCGCAGTTCTACGTGCGTACCACTGACGTGACCGGAGAAGTGACCCTTCCTGCAGGAACCGAAATGGTGATGCCGGGAGATACCGTAAAGATTTCGGTCAAGCTCGTCGTACCGGTCGCTCTCGAAGACCAACAGCGCTTTGCGATCCGCGAAGGAGGCAAGACTGTCGGTGCCGGAGTCGTTACCAAAGTTATTAAGTAACCATACTCGACGCACATTACGAATAGCAACAACGAATGATACGAATATTGTTGTAACGCATTCGTCCGTTCGTATCCATTCGTGCATGTGTGTCGTAACTATTAACGGTACAGGGCACCGAGATGAAATAGTGAAAACACTCGCACTCACGATTTCAATCCTCGACCCGTACCACGTACATTCATATGGCAACAAAAACACCAGCAAAAAGAAACCCCTCAAAAAAAGCCACTTCTGCCGATGCGTCGGAGAAAAAGACGGTGACAAAAAAGGCGGCAAAAGATGATATCCAATCAATGCTCCGCATCCGCGTGCGCGCGTACGAGAACAAGATTCTCGACGCGAGCGTAAAGCAGATTATCGATACCGCCATTCGCTATGACGCGAAAGTGCGCGGCCCGATCCCGCTTCCGACGGAAATCAAAAAATACACCGTCAACCGCTCTCCGTTCATTTATAAAAATGCACGCGAGCAGTTCGAGATGCGTGTGCACAAGCGACTCATCGACATCGAAAACCCATCACCGAAAGTCATCGAAGCACTCACCAATCTCTCGATGCCAAGCGGCGTGGATATTGATGTGAAGATGTTGTAGAAAATAAGGAGCCAAAGGCGACTATATTTTCAAAACCCCGCCCTCATGTATGAGGGCGGGGCTGTAGAAAGAAAAAATTCAAACAAAAACCCCCTCTGCTCGCAAGCAGAGGGGGTTTTTGTTTGACAGATTCATTTTAATATGTAAAGTTTTAGAAAATAAATTTAAAATGAAAAAACTGAATTTTAATCAACCCGCTAAAGGGTTTCTCGATGAGCTTTCGGTTTATTTTAAGGTCCAAAGAGACTACGCAATGATACGTTTGCTTAATGCGATGAAAGCAGCCATTTCAAAGGGGGCTGTCACCTTACAGCAGGATGATCCCGCCAGGCTCATTTTTTCCATTCAAGGGAGCGTTTGGCTCAAATGCGAAAATATTGGCGGAACAAGTTATTGCAAATTTTGCGAATTTTTGTTTAAAAACAACACGAAAAAGAGTCTTGCCTTTTTCGATCGTTACAAGTCAATAAAAGAAACTTTGACCAGACCAAAAATTCCCGGAGTAATCTATAACAAGGTAAAACGGATAACATTACTCAACAATCTTATTGATAAGCTTGAAGAGAAAGGAAAAGGATTTGTGAGTAACGAAAAACAGTTTATTTCCCTTGTCAAAAAACTGCGATCACTTATTATCCCAATGCCAAAATAGAAGAAATCATCTCTCATGACTCCCCCAGCGATGGGGGAGATTTTATTTTCTTGACTAAAAGGATAAAAGGGGTAAGGTAAGAAAAAATAAAAATGTTAAACAAACAAATAGAAACGGCTCTCGATGATGAGCTTTTCTTTCTTTTTATACACACCGGTCTTAGTGTAGATGCCATAGATATGATTGAAGATCGGTTTCATAAAATAAAAGAAGACCTCATGGTCCACCTGAAAACTCCAGACGTTATCAATACGGCAGTACTTGAAAGAATTTCTGAAAAAGAAATTGATGAGTATATTCGATGCTTGGCAATACGAACAGAATGAGATATCCCAGAGCTTCCTTTCGGAAGTTTTTTTATTGCGCTTGCGCAAAAATTAAAGCCATGTATAATCTCCAAACATTTAAGTTAAGTCTTTAAATGGTCCAATACCTCTGATTTGCCAACGGTTGCATGAGGCACGAACATATATGAAATTCATTTTAGGAAGAAAACTCCATATGACCCAACGCTTTGACGAAGCGGGGAACGTCCAGCCGGTGACAATGGTTGTCGCGGTGCCAAATGTCGTGACCAAAATCAAAACCGCCGACTCCGATGGGTACGGCGCGGTCCAAGTCGGCCTCGAAGAACAAAAGTCATCGCGCCTTTCAAAGGCGGTTCTTGGTGCGTTTGGCGGTAAGGGGTACAAGGAAGTAAAAGAGTTTCGCGTGGATGGTGATGCGGGAGTCGCGGTGGGAAACATGATTACCGTTGGAACATTTTCAGCGGGGGATGATGTGACAGTCACCGGAACTTCCAAATCAAAAGGCTTTCAAGGTGTGGTGAAGCGTCATGGCTTTCACGGCGGGCCGCGCACCCACGGTCAAAAGCATTCCGAACGCGAACCGGGTTCTATCGGCGGTGGTCTGCGTACGCGCGTGCCGAAAGGCATGCGCATGGCGGGACGCACCGGAGGAGATACTGTCACTGTTTCCGGACTCAAGGTAGTTGCCGTCGATCCGGAAACCAATACACTTTTTATCAGTGGTGCCGTGCCGGGTCGTCGGGGTACGCTTATTGAAATCGTGAGTAAATAACCATGGCTGAGAAAAAAACCACAACAAAAAAGACTTCGGTGAAAAAAGTTGCTCCAAAAAAGGAACCGGTGACAAAAGACGCAGCTGAAAAAGTCGTACAAAAAGTTCAGGATAAAAAGAAAACTCTCGAGGCGACGATCTATTCGCAAACGGGAACATCTGCCGGCACCGTCAGTCTCCCCGAAAGCATCTTTGCGGTGAAATGGAATAACGACCTCGTACACCAGGTAGTAACCGGCATGCTCGCAAACAAACGCACCAGCACCGCGCACGCAAAGGATCGCAGTGAAGTCTCCGGCGGCGGCAAAAAGCCCTGGAAACAAAAGGGCACCGGTCGCGCTCGTCACGGCTCGAGCCGAAGTCCGATCTGGGTTGGCGGTGGTGTCACCCATGGTCCGCGCAACGAGAAGGACTATTCGAAAAAGATAAACAGAAAGATGCGCGCAAAAGCTCTCTTTTCGGTGCTTTCAAAGAAGTTTTCGGACGGACACGTACTCTTTGTTGAATCACTTTCGATTGGCGCACCAAAAACAAAGGATGCCGCGGCGATTCTCTCGTCACTTGCAGGCGTGAAGGGATTTGAATCACTTACAAGCAAAAAGAAAACAGCGGCACTCATTGCACTTCCCGAAATCACGGAGGCGATCAAGAAAAGTTTTTCAAACATTCCCGGCGCAACCGTGATCGCTACCGCGGAGCTCTCCGCACTCTCCGCACTCAATGCCAGCCGTCTCGTGATCATTGATCCAAAAAAAGCGCTCGAATTGTTTGAGAAGAAAACAGTAAGCGGTAAATAAAACATACACAGTCATGGCAAAAAACACTCCAAAAATGAATACCGGCAAAAAGGCGAACACGCTCCTCCTTGGTCAGCCACTCATCACCGAAAAAGCCGCAAACGCGAGCTCGGGAAGCGTCTATGTGTTTGACGTTGCGCTTCGTGCGACAAAGCCGGAGATTGCAAAGGCGTTTGCCGCACTCTACAAACACATGCCGGTCAAAGTTCACACGGTCGTCACCAAGCCGAAACCTCGTTTTCGTCAGACGCGACGAGGAAGCTCACTTGGCTTTACCGCAAAAACAAAAAAAGCGTACGTGTACCTTGCAAAGGGGACAACCATTGATGTAGTGTAATTATTTTTATGAAGAAATACCGACCAACAACAAAATCACGCCGACAAACGACCACGATCGAGTATCGAAAGCTTTTGACGACTGATACTCCGCAAAAATCGCTCACCTATGGTCGCAAGCGCGCCGTCGGCCGCAACCATCACGGTCGCGTCACCACTCAACATAAAGGTGGCGGGCACAAACGCCGATATCGTGATGTTGATTTCCTCTACGACAAAATGAACATCCCGGCAAAAATCGCATCGATCGAATACGATCCAAATCGCGGAGCATTTATCTCTCTTGCCGTGTATGCCGATGGCGAGAAGCGCTACGTTGTCGTTCCAAAATCGGTAAACGTGGGGGACACGTTCATCGTTTCTGAAAAAGCGCCGGTGGAAGTGGCAAATCGTCTCGCGCTCAAGAATATTCCGGTTGGTACTTTTGTATACAATGTTGAGATCAAGCCGGGAGCCGGTGCACAGATGGTCCGCGGTGCAGGGACTTTTGCACAAGTCGTTGCACAAAGCGACGGCCACACCCAACTCAAACTTCCGTCGACCGAAATCCGTCGCGTGATGGATACCTGCTTTGCTTCAGTCGGTACTGTTTCAAACGACGAGTACAAGCTTCGCAACTTTGGCAAAGCGGGACGAAGCCGCTGGATGGGTATCCGTCCGACGGTGCGCGGTACTGCCATGAACCCCGTCGATCACCCGTACGGTGGAGGTGAAGGGCGACAAGGTCGCGGCACTCGAAGACCCAAGACCCGTCACGGCAAAATCACCGGTGGCCGCAAGAGTCGCACTCCGAAAAAATACTCAAACAAGAACATCATCTCCCGCCGCCGAACAGGAAAAAATCGAAAAGCAAGTCAATAGAAATAAAAAACCGCCCGAAAGGGCGGTTTTGACATTTTAAGTAAATTGAGTAATCTGATAAAAACTTTTGAAAATGGAAGCAACTATTTGTGTTCATAACAGCAAAGGAGAACAATTTCTTTTCAGTTTTTTACTTCATGAGTCAAACGCCTTGGAAGAGCAGAAGATCGAAAAGGAATTTTACGAGCAATGGTCACTTAGCCGCATTTGTCCAGAAGGAGTGCACTATGAGGCAGAAATTCTACATCCCGATGTCGTAGCACATGAAAAAGGAAAGTACATTCATTATCACGTCTCTAAAAAGAACCAAAAAGTTTTCGTGTGCTGGACAGATACAGTGCCCGATAGAAGTACTCTGGCAGGAATGCTTAAAACATGGACTGCGGGGACTGTCTATACAATGGAAACTGGCAAGCCATTTGCGGGATACTGCATGGAAAGGGGTGTTGACCCAAATGAATTTGAAAAAGTGCAAGCACTTCTCAGAGATCAGTGCGGTATCGCGCACTGGTTTTCAAATTTTAACTTCACTCTTACAGAGAATGAATGAGTCTATGGTATCGATCGGCAGAGTTGCCGATCTTTTTATTTTTGGTCACCGTGTGCTTGTTGTAAATACGAAATGATACGCATGCGGTATACTTCTCCTATGCACAATTCGACCGAACAAAAACGTTTCTCACTCATCGCGCGGATGCGCAGTTTCAATCATGCGTTTCGCGGGATCGGGATTATTTTCAAAACACAGCACAACGCATGGATCCATGGGGTTGTCGCGCTCATTGTCGCGCTCCTTGGTATCTGGCTTCGTATCAGCGCGGGAGAATGGATGGTGATTATCCTCACGATTGCGATCGTGCTTGCCGCCGAAGGCTTCAATACCGCCCTTGAGATCGATATCGATCTTACCAGCCCCGAAGAGCACCCATTTGCTCGCGATACCAAGGATGTGGCGGCCGGAGCAGTCCTGATTGCCGTTTTTGGGGCTATTATCATTGGACTTATCATATTTCTACCCAAAATCCTTGCATTATAGACAATATTTGGTACTATACCCGAAGCTCAAAACGGGCATTTTTTATTCAATTTCATGACTCGATCAATCGCAAAAGGTCCTTATGTGGACGCAAAACTGCTGAAAAAGATTGCAGGCAAAAACCCTCTCCAAACAGGGGTGGTAAAGACGTGGGCGCGAGCGAGCCAGATCAGTCCTGAAATGGTCGGTTTCACCTTTGGTGTACACAACGGTCGTTCCCACGTCGAGGTGCTTGTTACCGAAGATATGGTCGGGCATCGATTGGGAGAATTTTCTCTCACTCGCAAGTTCACTCGTCACGGCGGAAAGATCCAAAAGGAACTTGATCAAAAGGCAAAGGAGAGTGAAATCGCGGCGGCACAGGCGGCAAAAGCGGCAGTTACCGGGGATAAGAAGAAAGAATAATTCACTCGATACGAATCTACGAATAACGACAACGAATGCCACGAATAAAACCATGAAATCAACCCTCAACAACTATCGACAATCTCCTCGCAAGGTCCGCCTTGTGGCCAATGCGATCAAAGGCAAGCGCGTTGCGCAGGCTGATGCAGTGCTTTCGTTTATGCCGAAGCGTGCCGCAGAGCCAATTCAAAAGCTTGTTCGCTCCGCTGTTGCAAATGCGAAAGCACAGGGTGTCTCCGAAGAAAACCTTGTCGTGAAAAATGTCGAAGTCAACAAAGGAACCGTCATGAAGCGCTGGATGCCGCGTGCGCAAGGTCGCGCGACGCCGATCAACAAGCGTTCAAGTCATGTCGATGTGACGCTTGTGGAAGTCGCACCCAAGATAAAAGCGGCACCTCGCAAGAAGCCGGAGGCTAAAAACTAAAACATATGTCTAAAGTCGTTCATCCCTATGCTCATCGTCTCGTCATCCTTCGCGATTGGAAATCGCGCTGGTTTGCGACCGACAAACACTACGTCGAAAATCTCAAAGTTGACGTGGCAATCCGCGAATACCTCGAAAAGCGATTGCGCGGTTTTTACGTCTCAAGTGTCGAGATCGAGCGCGGACAAAAATCAATCCGTGTCATCATCCGCACGTCTCGCCCGGGACTTATCATCGGACGAAGCGGGGAAGGGGCCACGAAACTTAAAGCCGATATTCAAAAGGAGCTTCGCCGCGAAAAACTTTCCATCACCGATGACCTCAAGCTTGAGATCGTTGAAGTGGCGAACCCAGAAGCCGATGCAAAGATCGTCTCGTATATGATCGCCGAAGGTCTCGAAAAGCGCCTTCCATATCGCCGCGTAATGAAACAAATGATCGAAAAGGTCATGGCAGTCCGTGGTGTCCAAGGAGTAAAGTTTTATATCGGTGGACGACTCGGCGGCGCGGAGATTTCCCGCTCCGAAGAGCTCAAGCGCGGCTCGATCCCGCTCCAGACATTTCGCGCAGACATCGACTTTGCTCGTGAGCGCGCACACCTCGCCTACGGCGATATCGGTATCAAAGTCTGGATTTACAAGGGGCAGATTTTTTCAAAAAATAAAGACGCGAAACGCTAATCACCACTATGCTATTCCCAAAGAAAGTAAAATTTAGAAAATGGCAAAAAAAGAGAACCGACGTCTCAGCGCGTGTTGACGTGCGCGGTTCGAATGTGTCATTCGGTTCTTTTGGGCTCAAAGCCGAAGCAGTTGGACGACTCACTTCAAACCAGATCGAAGCGGCCCGAAAAGCGGCGAGTCACCACCTCACCAAAGTTGGACGCATGTGGATCCGTGTGTTTCCTGACCGCCCGGTCACACAAAAAGCCGCCGAAGTGCCGATGGGCGGAGGGAAAGGCGAACTCAAAGGGTACTCGGTCGAAGTGCTTCCGGGAAGAATCCTCTTTGAAGTGGACGGTATCGCAGAGGCAACCGCTCGTGAAGCGCTTCGCAAGGCAGGAACAAAGCTTCCGATAAAGACGCGTGTTGTCGCTCGTCAATAAAAAATCGTATGGCAAAGAAAGAATCCTACAATGGAAAATCGATGGAAGCGCTTAACGGAGAACTCGACAAGCTCCGCGGTTCGCTTCGCTCGCTCGAAACCGAGAAATTAAAGACCGGCAAGGCAAAGGATTTTCGTACAGCGAGAAAAAACATCGCCCGCGTACGTACTGCGATAAACGCGCAGGTAGACAAACGTGCATAAATCAGTAGTATAAAAAGACCATGAAAAAGAAACCAGACACAACAGCAGATGCAGTCAATGCAAAAAAGAAAACACTCAAAGGAGTGGTGGTTTCTGACAAGATGACAAAGACCGTGGTTGTTGCGGTGACGCGTTTTGTGAAGCACCCGAAGTATCACAAATATTTCAAAGTAACCAAAAAGTACAAGGCACACGATGATGACAACAGCGCAAAAACAGGGGATACCGTCGAGATCGCAAGTGTGCGCCCGATGTCAAAAGATAAGCGATTTGTCGTAGTTAAATAACATGTTACAAGCAGGATCTATCGTAAAAATAGCAGACAACTCCGGCGGCACCGTTGGCAAGATTTTCAAAGTGCTTGGTGGAAGTCGCCGACGCTACGCGAGTATCGGCGATGTAGTCGTGATCTCGGTCAAAGTCGCCGAACCGAGAAAGATGATCAAGAAAAAAGATATCTGCCAAGCGGTGATCGTCCGTCAAAAAGATGCGTTTCGCCGAAATGATGGCTCATACATCCGTTTTGACGACAACGCGGTGGTACTCCTCGAAAAGGGGAAGCAAGATCCTCGTGCCGGACGCGTGTTCGGTCCGATTCCTCGCGAGGTTGCCGAACGCGGATTTCAAAAAATCGCTTCGCTTGCGCCGGAGGTGCTATAACAACATGACACGAATTATGAAAATAAATACTACACAACCAAATAACTACACCTTGTCACTCATTTGTGGCAGTCGTGGGTGTTTGCCTATTGGTGTCGAGTTAGCATATGCGTATTAAAAAAGGAGACAATGTAATCGTGATTGCGGGAGCCCACAAAGGGGCGACGGGAAAGGTCGCACGCGTCCTCACTGCGCAACACCGCGCCGTTGTTGAAGGAGTGGGCAAGGTGAAGCGCCACAAAAAAGCAAAGAAGCGCGATGAAAAAGGAAGCATCGTCGAGCACGAGATGCCGCTTCACCTCTCGAACCTCATGCTTGTCGAAGGAGGCACTCGTACCCGCACCGGCAAAAAGCGCGTCGGCGAACAATGGGTCCGTATCTCCAAAAAGAGCGGCAAAGAAATTTAATACCATGCAACACGTCAAAGCAAAACAAAAACAATCACAGAAATCCATCCCCGGTTTTTCATACAACAATGAACTCGCGGTTCCGCGTCTTTCGAAGATCGTGGTATCTGCCGGTACCGGTAGCGGCATGAAAAAAGATCGTGAACGCAACACGCTTGTTGCCGACCGTCTTGCAAAAATCACTGGTCAAAAGCCGGCACTCCGCGCCGCAAAAAAATCCGTGGCGAGCTTCAAAATCCGCCAAGGTGATCCGGTGGGGCTCTCCGTAACGCTTCGCGGCTCTCGCATGCTTCACTTTTTTGACAAGCTCATCAACATCGCGCTCCCGCGCACCAAGGACTTTCGCGGTATCGACCCGAAAGCCGTTGACACCATCGGCAACATGACGATCGGCATCAAAGAGCACACGATATTTCCCGAAACTTCCGACGAAGACCTCCGTGATGTGTTCGGTCTCGGAATAACGATCGTCTCTACCGCAACATCTCGCGACGAAGCGCTCGCATTTTTCACCCATCTCGGTGTCCCGTTTAAAAAGAGTCAGTAGAGAGAGGAACAGAAAATAGAGCACCCCGTCTGTATGCAGGCGGGGTTGCTTTTTTGTTTGCTTGACCGACTGATAGTGTTCTGGTAGGATACACACGTTCTTGGAAAATCCGTACTTCTCTCTTTTCGGCCATTGCAATGACCCAAAAGAAACCAGTACGAGACACTTCCAAAAACACTTATACATCAATGGCAAAAACATCGACCGTACAGCGCTCAAAAAAAGCGCCAAAGTTCTCTACCCGAAGCGTTAACCGCTGTTTTCGATGCGGTCGCCGTCATGGCTACATGCGGGATTTTGGTCTGTGCCGCATTTGTTTCCGAGAGCTTGCCAATGAAGGGATGATTCCCGGTATTCGTAAATCATCGTGGTAAATCTGTATGACTGACCCCATCGCCAACATGCTTGTCGCAATCAAGAACGGTTCTGCCGTCGAAAAAGGTGCCGTGACGGTGCCGTATTCGGCGCTCAAACACGCGATCGCGGAGTGTCTCAGAGAGAGCGGATTTGTTGCCGGCGTTTCAAAGAAAACAGAAAAGAACAACGTCCCGGTCCTCGAGATTGCACTCGCATACAATGAGAGCGGCGCAAAAGTCCACGACGTAAAGCGCCTTTCAAAGCCGTCGCGTCGATTGTACGTCGGCATGCGCGATCTGCGTCCGGTAAAAAACGGATTTGGAATGACAGTGCTGTCCACGCCGAAGGGGATCCTCTCGGACAAAGTGGCAAAGAAAGAACAGGTCGGTGGAGAAGCGTTATTTATGATTTGGTAATACGATGAGTAGAATTGGAAAACAACAACTGACCGTTCCTGCAAACACTGAAGTCTCGTTTACCGATGGCGTCTTTCGCGTGAAGGGTCCGCTCGGTGTCATTGAGAAGCCATTCAAGGACGTCGTTGCGATTACGATTGCGGACGGAGTCATTTCGTTTGATAAAAAAGCCGATGATCCTTTTTCTCGTGCGATTTGGGGCACCTATGCCGCGCATGTAAAAAACATGCTTCACGGTGTGCACACGCCGTATGTAAAGAAACTCATTCTCGAAGGGGTCGGGTTCAAGAGCGAAGTGAAAGGCAAGGAACTACACCTCGCGCTCGGGTTCTCGCACCCGGTAGTCGTACCGATTCCGGAAGGGCTTACCGTTACCGCAGAAAAAAACCTCATCACTGTTTCTGGCATCGACAAAGAAATGGTCGGGGAGTTTGCCGCGACGGTGCGTGCAATGAAAAAGCCGGAGCCGTACAAAGGCAAAGGGTTTCGTTATGAGGGAGAAGTAATTCGCCGAAAGCAAGGCAAGAAAGTAGCATAACCATATATGTCACGCCAAACAGCACAAGAAAAAAAGATCCGCCTCAAGCGAAAAATCCGCGCCAAAGTTTCGGGTACGGCAGAGCGCCCGCGCCTCTCGGTGTTTCGATCGAACAACTATATCTATGCACAGCTCATTGATGACACAAAGGGAGTGACGCTTGCTTCGGCAAATGACATGAAGCAAGCAGCCGGTGCAAAAAAGATGGAGCGCTCCATTGCGGTCGGCAAGGACATTGCTCGCCTCGCAAAAGAAAAAGGCATCACCACAGTCGTTTTTGATCGTGGCGGCTTTCGATACGCCGGACGGGTCCGTGCGGTCGCAGATGCCGCACGCGAAGGCGGACTCACATTTTAAATACACGTATATGACAGAACCAACCAAAACAACACAAAAAACAAATGATCGAAGAGGGGGAGGAGGAGCCGGCGGGCGCCGTCCGCGTCGCGATGGTCGCGGTGGAGATGCCGCACGCGTGCGCGATGTTGAACAAAAGATCCTCGACATTCGTCGCGTGACTCGCGTGGTTGCGGGAGGACGTCGCATGAGTTTCGCGGTCGTGATGGTGATTGGAGACAAGAACGGCGTTGTCGGTGTTGGTACTGGCAAAGGCGGAGATACCGCGCTTGCCATCAACAAGGCACTCAAAGATGCAAAAAAGCACGCAATCAAAATTAAGCGAACCGACACGTTCTCGATCCCGTTTGATGTTGCCGCAAAATATTCCGCGTCGAAAGTGAAGCTATTTCCCAACGATGGTCGTGGAATCGTTGCCGGTGCGGCAGTCCGAGACATCCTCTCCATTGGAGGACTCAAAGATGTTTCAGGAAAAATCGTTTCCGGAAGTAAAAATCCGCTCAACACCGCGCGTGCGACAATAAAAGCGCTCAGTGCGGTCGGCACGAAATACATTTTCGGTTTGCAAAAAGCTACCCCTGTTGTAGCACCCGCCGAAACGGTCGAGGCAGGAGTCATGCCGGCACCGGCGACGGGGGCGGAAGAGACAAAGTAATACCATGTCCAACTATTTACATTCAACAAAAAATAAAAAGAAAAAGACCGTTGGTCGCGGAAGCAAACGCGGCAAAACATCCGGTCGTGGCACCAAAGGGCAAAAGGCTCGCGCAGGACACCGCATTCGTCCGCACATTCGCGATATCATCAAGAAACTTCCCAAGCTTCGCGGTCGCGGCAAAAATTCGAACAAGCCATTTCGCCTCAAGCCGGCGGCGGTAAATCTCATGATGATTG
>DASZSN010000010.1:0-10607 GCA_035548655.1 Minisyncoccota bacterium | reverse complement strand
GCTTCACGTGCTTCAGTCATACAAAAACACCCGGCATATTGCCGGATGTTTTTGATGATGCGCGAGTGACGGGGCTCGAACCCGCAACCTCTCCCGTGACAGGGGAGTGCTCTAACCAATTGAGCTACACCCGCATTATTGTTTCAAAAATTTCAATCTGCCCTTCGGCATTGTGTCGGCGAGTGGAGTTGAACCACTGACCTAAGGCTTATGAGTCCTTCACTCTAACCAACTGAGCTACGCCGACAAGTGACAAAAATATAGCATATATAACCATAAATTCAATCTGACCCCCTTGCAAAAAGCAAGATAACTTTGTATAGTCGAAAGACTGATCATGAGCTGGAGACGTAGCATCTCCAAGAAAGACCGGTGTACATAATCGAGGGTACGCACTGACGGCTTTCTGTGCTCTGCGGCAAAAAGCAAAATATTCATCGCGGGGTGGAGAAGTGGCATCTCGGAAGGCTCATAACCTTCAGGCGCAGGTTCGATTCCTGCCCCCGCAACAATCATTCGATCGCTCCAAAATCACGAAAGACGATCTCGTAGTATGAAAGTACGCGGCGAACTTCCGGCTGTGTGATGACAAACGATGCACCATCGTGCGCAATGCGGTTGCGTACTTTGTGTGCTTCCCACGCGAGATTGATGGAAGCAAGTGCGCTTTCGGTTACTTGTTTGAGTTTGTCCCCTGTCGTCTGTCCGAGAAAGCCTTTTTCATCAAGCAGATGATCGAGATAAATATCCGCCTCGATGATGCCGAGCCGCCAATCGCTCGGGTTGTCAGAGAGCAGTTCACCGCGAATGTGCTCCCATACGTCATTGCGTGACGGAGGCTGTTCGGCAGAAAGCGGTGCTTGTGCCGTCGTACCGAAGCGTGGTGGCGTGCTTTTCAGTTTCGCTTTTTCTTTTGCTTTCGCCTCGCGCTTGATTTCATAGAGTCGAACAAGCATAAAGAGAATAAACGCGATGAGGATGATGACGATGACTGTCGCGGCGACGCGAAGCAACTCTAAGAACTTGAGTGAAAAAACCGCCACGACAAAATTTTTGACGGCGCGAAAGATGAGAAAAAAAAGGTATTCGACATTGAGGAATACTGGCTGAGAAACCGTCGGTTGCATCCCCTTATTATCGTATATTTTCGACTATCTTTCCAATCGCAAAGAGCACGCTTTCTCCAAATCGCGGACCGAACAGCTGAAACCCGATAGGAAGTCCTGATGCGGTGGCGCCGCTCGGCACCGAAAGTGCGGGCACCTGCGCAATGTTCGCCGGTACGGTAAAGAGATCGGAGAGGTACATCGCGACCGGATCATTCGCTTTCTCCCCTATTGCAAACGCCGGTGTCGGCGTCGTTGGAGTGAGAATGGCGTCATAGGTATTGAACGCCGCTTCGAGTTCGGCGCGGATGAGCGCGCGAAGGGCGACTGCTTTGTTGTAGTACGCGTCGTAGTAACCGTGTGAGAGTACATAGGTACCAAGCAGAATGCGACGGCGCACTTCCTTTCCAAAAAGTTGTCCGCGTGTTTCCTTGTACATATCGAGCACACTTGCGTCACTCATGCGATCACCATAGCGGACCCCGTCGAGACGCGAGAGATTGGATGAAACTTCCGCCGGCTGAATGATGTAATAGACTGCGAGCGCATCGCTAAAATGCGGGAGTTCTATCTCATCGATTGCAAATCCCTCGTCCGCAAGACGCGCAACCATCGTTTCAAAATTGTTCTGTATTTCTTTGTCGACTCCGCCATTTGCAAATATCCCCTTGGGAACCGCGAGACGCTTCTTTAATGCTACGTCTTTTTTTTCTCGCGCAACGGACGTGCTATCGAGCGGCTCTTGCACCGCGATCATGTCATACAACAGCTCTTCATCTTCGACGGACTGCGCAAGCGGACCAATGACATCGAGCGAGGATGCCATCGCGATAAGCCCGTGCCGAGAGACCGTCCCATAAGTGGGCACCATCCCGACGACACCGGAGAATGCGCTCGGCTGACGGATCGAGCCGCCGGTATCGCTTCCAAATGCCGCAACCACGAGATGTGCCGCTACTGCCGCGGCAGAACCCCCCGACGAACCACCGGCAACGCGATGTTGGTCATGGGGATTTTTTGTTACACCGTAAGCAGAATTTTCCGTCGAAGACCCCATCGCACCGTCATCCATGTTCGTACGACCGATGATGACCGCGCCCGCTTTTTTCAATTCGCGCACCACAGTCGAATCATACGCGGCACTATGATGATCGAGCATATGCGAGCATGCCCCCGCGATATGTCCCGCCATCATGATGTTGTCTTTGAGCGCGACCGGGATGCCGGTAAGCGGCGTCGCTTTTCCCGCTTTGAGTATTGCCTCTGCGTGCGCCACCTGTTCGTCAATATCTGAAAAAATCTCACGAAAACAGTTGAGCGTGTCGGCCTTTGCACGCGCGACATACTCGCCTACCAGATCGGCAATCTTGAGATCACCTGAAATTATTTTTTTGTGCAATTCGGCAATCATTCGATTACTTTGGGCACTTTTACAAAACCGTCTTGATGAGATGGTGCCGCTTCAACAAGGTCGTACGCGCTTTTAAGCGGAGCGACGACATCATCGCGAAATACATTTACCCTGTCTGGTTCGGCAGAAATACTCGATACATCGCGAGATTTGATTTGGTCGACAAAGCCGACGATCGCTTCGAGGTCTTTTGCCACTTGTTCCTGCTCTTCTTTCGGCACCGAAAGTCGCGCAAGATCAGCCAGTTTTTGGACGTCTATCATGGAAATTACTATACCAGACCTTTCGTCATCTTCAAAAATGATGCCTCTTCAATAATCTCCACTGCGAGTTTCTTCGCCTCATCGTATTTACTTCCCGGATTGTCCCCTGCCAGGACGTAGCTCGTGTTGTTTGAAACGGATCCGGAGACTTTGCCGCCATGGTCGAGGATGATTTTTTTTGCTTCTTCGCGCGAAAGCGTCGGAAGCGTGCCGGTGAGCACAAATGTTTTGCCGGTAAAGACGCCGGCTTTTCGTTTTGTTGCGGGTTGTGGCTTTACGCCGAGCACAAAAAGTTTTTTGATGAATGCCTGCGAAGATTTTTTCTTGCGGAATGCGTCAATGCTTTCTGTCACCGCTCCCCCGATGTTTGGGATCGCATCAAATGCTTCCGCCGGCGCCTGCCAAAACTGTTCCCATGTACCAAAGTGTGTCGCAAGATCGCGCGCCGTCTCTTCACCGACATGTTGGATACCAAGCGCACTGATAAATCGATCAAGTGACGGATGTTTTTTGTCTTGTATGGCGGCAATGATATTTTGCGCGCTTTTTTCGCCAAATCGTTCGAGCCCCGAGAGATCCGCCTCGGTGAGGTCGAAGAGATCCGCCGCATCGCTAATGAGCCCCTCCTCCTGCAAGCGGTCGATAATCTTCGGCCCTACTTCATAGATATCGAGCGTTTTGACGAAATGAATCATCCCGCGGGTTTGCTTTGCCGGACAGTCATCGTTGGAACAGTAGAACGCCACTGTTTCGCCCTTTGTCGCACTTTGACGCTGGATGACCGGTGCCTTGCAGACTGGACACATCTTTGGCATCGAGAATGGCTTTTCTTTTCCGGTGCGAAGATTCTTGATCACTTCCACAACTTCAGGAATCACATCCCCTGCCTTTTGAATAATCACCGTGTCTCCGATTCGTACATCGAGGCGATTGATTTGATCGATGTTGTGAAGTGTTGCTTTCGACACTGTCGAACCCGCAACGAGGGTTGGGTTGAAATGGGCGACCGGTGTCAGCACCCCCGTTCGTCCAACCGCAACGGTGATATCTGAAACACGTGCAGTCGCTTGTTCCGCCGGATACTTAAACGCGAGCGCAAACCGCGGGGCCTTGCCAACGATGCCGAGCGTCTCCTGAAGCGCGATTTCGTCCACCTGTATCACGATGCCGTCGGTGCCAAATCCAAATGTTTCCCGTTCTTTTGCAAACGATTCAATGACAGACGTCACCTCTTTGATCGAGTGACACGTCGCATCAAACGGTGCGACATGGAACCCCGCCGTACGCAACAATGCGTGCTTTTCGGAGTGTCGTGCAAACGATATTCCCTTTGATTGCGCGATATCCCATGCAAAGAAATCAAGCTGACGCTGTGCAGTGATTTTTGCATCAAGTTGTCGCACGCTTCCGGCGGCGGCGTTTCGGGTGTTGGCGAGCAATTGTTTTCCTTCTTTTGCATACTTTTTATTGAGGCGTGCAAGCGTCGCCTTTGCCATCACGATCTCGCCGCGGATTTCGAGAAACGCTGGCGGATGTTTGATCGCAAGTGCAAGCGGGATGGATGGAATGACTTTTACATTTTGCGTGATGTTTTCCCCGATGGTACCGTCGCCGCGTGTCGCACCGCGTACAAGCGTCCCGTTTTCATAGATGAGTGAAACAGCAAGTCCGTCGAGTTTGAGCTCGCAAAAATACGTGAATGCCGAAACGCCGAGCAACTTTTTGATACGCGCTTCCCATGCATGTATCTCGTCGTATGAAAACGCGTCGTTGAGCGAGAGCATGCGGACCTCGTGAGTGACTTTCTCGAACTTTTCAAGCGGGGCTCCCCCGACGCGGTAGATGATAAAGTTCGGATCGGCAAGCTCAGGATGGTCGCGTTCGATCGACTTGAGCTCGCGAACGAGCGAATCATATACGGCATCGGAAACTGTGGGCGCGTCAAGCACATAATACGCATGCGCGTGCGCCGCAATCTCTTTTCGGAGCGTATTGATTCTTTCCTCGATCGCAGGACGTGCCATGGCTAGTATTGTACCTGAAGTGCGCGCTCTACTTGGCGAGTGGAGCTCTGACAAATGTTGTTGCCGCGAGACTGGATATTGGTGAGTTTATAGCCCGTTGCACCGTCCACCTGTGTCTTGTCTACAATAACCGAAAAACATGGGTTACCCGAGGATGGCATGGTGTACATAAAATAGTTGGTACCTGATGATCCAGCGAGGAGAGAGAGCACGGTGCTCCCGCATTGGATGGAGGGATGGGTGGATTGTATTTGAGCAAGCGTACTGCCGAATGGAAATGTGTTCTTTGTGCGATCGTAGTACATGCCGCACTCCACTCCCGCATCGGCCTGATAAAAAGCGATCTGTGAATCTTTGGCGAGGTTTGAAAGGACTCCCTGTTTGAACGTACTGTTTGAGATCCCGATGCCGATAACGAGAATGAGGCTCACGATGATTACCGTGAAGAGCATGGCAAATGCTTTGCGTGAATTTCGAAGGGAAAATATGTTGTTGTTCGTTTTTTTCAGATTCATAGTGTTACCAATTGGTGAGCAGGAGCGACTGCGTCACTGTTTTCGGACTTGTTCCGTTGAGCCAGGTGATCGACGCGGTTATCGTGAGCTGGTTGTTGCTGTCGGAGAGTTGTGCGGTGATTTTGCGCACATAGGTAGTTGGTACGGATGATGCGACACCGAACGGATACGACGCCCCCGCATATCCATAAAACGACTGGTTGGAATAAAACGCAACATACGGACACGTTCCCGAGCACGCCTTCACCAACACGCTGGCATAGGGATCGACGATGCACCCTTGTGCGCTGTAACAGCCGGATGTAAGCGGAGAAACTCCTTGAGATACCCCACTTGCGTTGACGTTGAGCGTTCCGAGCCATGTCGCCCACGGTGTCCCCGCGAGCTTTGCGCTGTCACGACTGTTGCGAATGTATTCGAGCGACTCCTGGACCAGATTGTCAGCAACGATCTGATTGCGCGCATAACGCACTGAAAAGAATCCGCCGGCAGTAAGCGTGAGAAGCGCGCCGATGGAAAGCGAGAGGATGAGAATCGCAACTACCGTCTCAATAAGCGTAAAGCCGCCGCGGTGGTGAAATCTGCGGAGGGAGAATCGTATTGTTTTGTTTGATTGCATGTTCATATGGTTCTACTCTATGGCGCGCTGTGATATATACGTCTGCACCGCAAACGGAGCGGTCGTGCCGCCGGCAGTAGCGACGCCTTTGACGAACATGATTACGGAAGGTTGCAGGGCATCAGCACCGACTCCGCTTACATAAAAAGAAAGCGACTGCACATTGATCTCCGGGGAGGTAATCGCGACCCAACTCCCGGATCCGGTTTTCTTTTGTATCTGTCCACTACTGCCGCCGCACCCGGAACATCGGTACTCGACCTGCGTGTTTTGACCGAGCGTGCTCTGTACGATCAGATCGCTTTTTGGCGAGTAGTATCCGGTACTGAAGGGACAATTGTTCCCAGCCCCTCCCACACAAACGATTCCCGATCCGGTGCGAATCGTGCGACTCATAGACTCGATGGCAAAGTTGAGGTTATCGAGCGTACTTCGCATCGCCTGCACCTTTCGCGACGCGTCGTTGACGGTGTAAAGCGCGCTGATGGAAGCGAGAACCACGATAGTAAAAAGTGCCAGAGAGACCATGAGTTCAACCAAGGTAAATCCTTTTTTGTCGTGCATGTTCGGTTGTTTCAATGGCAATGTCATCGGTATCTTATTGGACGCTGATTTGTCCGGTGTTCCATACGGTAATCGTTTTTTGAAGTCCCTGTGCGGATTGTACAACGATATTGACGTATGCCGGTGTTCCCTGACAACTGCTCCCGCTCACCTTGCAAATCGCCGCGTCGGGGGCCGGACGGCTAAAGATGATGTTTGCGGCAGTGCTTCCACATGATCCATCGGGGCAGATTTGCACGATACTGTCGGAGGAGGTAATGCTAAAGACTTGCAAACATTCGTTGCCGTTCGCCGGGGTGCCGCAGGCATTGCCGTTTTGGTAGAGGTGATCTCCCGTCACACCGCTTGGAGGGATATCCGCAAAGATGACAAAGCGCTTTTGATACGGCGCGTACGCATTGCTTCCGGAAGTGGCGGTTGAAAATGCGATACCGTAAGTTGGAAATGCATCGGTGCTCGATCCTGTCGGAAGCGATTGCACGCTTGTCGCATACGTTTGCGCCTGTCGAATGGCAAGCGCGATGTCTTGGGAGAGATTTTTGACCGAAACATTGGTGCTAAACGACGAATAGTTAAATATCAGCACACTCGAAACAACCGCAACAATACCGAGCACGATGATAAGTTCAATGAGCGTAATGCCGCGAGTGAATCGATGATTTTTTTTTGCTGTTAGTGCCATAACGGAAACAATGATGATAGCGTAATGCCAAAAATACCGACGATGGAGAGTCCCGCGATGAGAAACGGCGCGAGTGGAATTTCAGATTTCATGGAGTAGCGATGTGAGAGTGCGATGAGAAACAACCCAAAGATACCCCCGATCCAAAATCCAAATATCACCGCAGTAAATCCTTGTGACAGACCCAACAGCCAGCCCATGCCAAGTGCAAGTTTGACATCTCCAAATCCCATGAACTTCCCTTTTGAAAAAAACCAGATAAGAAAAAACGGGAGCGCTACGACAACTCCGGCGATCAACAGAGGAAAAATGAGCGCGATACCTCCAGTAATGACGTGGTAAACAACGGAGATAAGCGCAAGGAGGATGAACGTGTAGACCGCTCCATCAGGGATAATCTTGTGACGAATATCGTAGACCGTGATCACAATCAGAACGGACGCGATCGTCGCCATAAAAACGAACCACGCCCACGAAAACGCCGAGAACCCGCCGGCAAGCGGCGCTTTGATGTAGAAGAGAACAAACAAAAATCCGGTGAGGAGCTCAACGATCGGGTACTGAAAAGAGATATGTTCATGGCAGGTACGGCACCTCCCACGAAGCGCGAGAAAAGAAACCACCGGTACCAATTCAAACCATCGAAGCTTGCGACCACAGCGCGGGCAGATTGATTTTCCTTTTACGAAACTGCGCCCTGTATGCATGCGCAGAATCACCACATTGAGAAAACTACCGATCAAAAGCCCCAGTACAAAAATGATGACAGGAAGAAAGACCATCAGACAATTATATCACCCATCGGACAATTATATCACGCAATGCTAAGAGGAGCGCGTGTTATTGGCAGGTTCCTTGATTCGCCCCGGACGTCTGGGCTGTTTTGCTCGCTCCAAAAAAGGCCGAACTGTCGATACACCATGATGTCCCCGCTTGTTTGAGTGCGGAGACAGAAAGCGCCCATTTCAATCCATCGGTACTCGTCGCACAGTTCATCGTGGCACCCGCCGCCGCTTGGGTGAGTATTTGAGCGCGAGCGGAAGTGACGATGCTGTCGGTAAAGACACTTGCAGTCGTACAGGCGGTGACGTTTGCGCCATAGGTATTTGGTGTTTGGGCAAGGTAGTAGAGGTCAGCTTGGTTTCGAATGCTGTGCATGGCTTCTTTCACCGCCGAATCAGCGCTTTTGTTCTTTGCGGTGTTAAGTGACGCAACAACCACCGCGGCAAGAAGACCAATGACCGCGATGACGATAAGCAGTTCGATAAGAGTAAAGCCAGATTTATTTTTTCTCATATGTGTCATTGTACCATTGGTCGCCAGGAAGCAAAACACCCCGCCAATGGCGGGGTGTTTTTGTAAGCAGTCCTGTTTTTATGATGTAGGACAGACGTACTGGCCAGCACCGGAACCGGTAACAAAACCAGTAACAACTTTTGATGCGCCTGTGTTATCAACGCAATTGTTGCTTCCTCCTTTAAGTGGCATCTCTGCGGTCCACGCACTTGCACTGTCATGACAAACAGCGGTAGTCCCATTAGCGGCGGTCGTTATTGTGTTGTCAACCGTTTGATTGGAGTCATTACTCTGTTTGACAGCGCTTGAGAGAATATCCGCGATACCAGGGTTTGTCGCAGATCCTAGTGCAGCACATACACCTAAGTAACTCTGACTATTACTATCATAGTAGAGCTCTGCCTGCGCGCGAGCATTTGCCATACCGGCTTTTACTGCCGCATCAGCACCTTTGGTACGAGCCGTGTTGAGTGATGCAAGCACCACAGAAGCGAGGATACCAATGATGGCGATCACCACGAGCAATTCGATCAAGGTGAAGCCTTTGTTTCTATTAAACTTATTTTTCATAATTACTTAACAAAATTTCGAGATCTGATAATAATCGATTATTACAAATCGCTTTGTAATGTGTACAGTATACCACCCTGATTTCTCTTTAGACAAAGCGGGGGGTGTGAAAAACGTCTGAGACCGTCCGACAGTAGCTATTGAATTCCACCGGCGATGTTGTAGATCGGTACCAGGACTGATACGAGGAGGAGTCCGACGCCGAGACCAAGCGCCACAATCATAAACGGCTCGATAAGCCCCACAAGCGTATCGACAGCGCCGTCAACCTCACGGTTGTAGAACTTTGCAAGCATCTTCAAAATCGCTCCCATCGAGCCGGTCTCCTCTCCGACACGCACGATCTGGGGCATGATTTGCGGTATTTCTTTGTGTCCTTCAATCGCTTGAGAGAATGATTTCCCGGTCTTTACCCCTTCCATCGCCTGCATCATGATTTCTTGATAGCGGCGATTTCCCACCACTGTTGAGGTGATTTCAATCGCGCGAACGATCGGGATGCCGGCTGAGAGCATGGTATCCATGTTGTCCGCGATACGAGCGAGATAGAGTTTCTTGTACAAATTGCCGATGACGGGAGTGTTGAGTTTTATGTCGTCGAGAATCCGCTTCCCTTTCTTTGTCTTTGCCATGCGGATGAGGTAGCCGATAGCGACAACGACAAAGACGAGGAGAAATATCCCATAATTCACCAAAAAGCTGCTAATCGCCATGATGATTCTCGTATAGATAGGGATCGTCTGCCCACTTTCAGCGATAATGACCGAGAGCTTCGGGATGACGACGGTAAACATGACAAGCATCACCACGATAAAGATGCCAATGACGAACGCCGGATAGACAAGCGCGTGCTTGGTTTTCGATGTGAGTGCGTATTGACGATCGAGGTAGTCGGCGAGATAGGCAAAGACTTGGGTAAGCTTGCCCGATTCTTCACCCGCCTTGACCATGTTGACATAAAAATCCGAAAAGACATCCGGGTGCTTGGCGAGCGCGCCCGCGATCGAAGAGCCGGCTTGGAGATCGGCGACGATTTGGTTGAGCTTCTTCTGGAGGAGTTTGTCTTCGGTGTTGTTGGCAAGGAGCGAGAACGCTTTGAGTGCGGAGACTTGCGCCTCAAAAAGCGTCGACATCTGTCGAGAGAGGATCACGATGTCTTTCATCGGCACTTTTTCAAAGAGTGTGATTTCAAACCATCGTCGTGCCTCCTGCTCGCTCTTTACCGAGGTGACAATGAGCCCGCGACGCTGAAGTCCGGTGATCGCCAGTTCGCGATTGACGGCATCAATCGTTCCCTCTCGTTTCTCTCCTTTATCGGTGACGGCGGTGTATCGAAAATTCATATTACATCAATCGTTCAAGGTTCTTCGGGTTGAGCGAGTAGGCAAAGGCGTTTTCTGGCGTGATTTCCCCGGTGCGGATAAGCTCGAGTAGTGAGCGGTTCATGTCGACCATGCCCTGTTCAAATCCCGTCTCGATTACGGTGTCGATTTCGTGCGTGCGCTTTTCGCGAATGAGGTTTGCCACCGCGGTATTGTTGATGAGGAGTTCGTACGC
>DASZSN010000009.1:0-19633 GCA_035548655.1 Minisyncoccota bacterium | reverse complement strand
CGTAGATGAGAGAACGAATAAGAGAGAGGCGCTTTTGCAATTTTTCGCGATCAGCGGCTCCCGCTTTTTCAAGCATCGTGAGTGTCTCGGTTTTGAGTTTCTCAAGATCCATGTTTTTGAAGAGATTGTAAATCGCTTCCGCGCCGATGCTCGCTTCGAACGCAGATCCATACTTTAGACTGTAGTGATGGTAGGCGATTTCGGTGAGAACTTTACCGACTTTGATTTCCGTGATTTCTTTTTTCGTATTTGCAAGCAATGTGCGAAGCTTTTCTTTGGTGTCTTCGTCCGCGGCATTTTTGACTTTTGTTTTAAATTCGATTTCGAGATCGCTGATGATACGAGCGCGTTCGTCTTCGTGAACCACGGTGATGATATAGCCGGCAAAGTAGACGACTTTTTCAAGGTCTGCCGGTGAGACATTGAGAAGGATCGACATGCGAGACGGTACGCCGCGCAAGAACCAAATGTGCGCGACCGGGCTTGCAAGCTCGATGTGCCCCATGCGCTCGCGACGAACGATTGCCTGCGTCACTTCCACGCCACATTTTTCACAAACGATGCCAGCGTAGCGGATGCGCTTGTATTTGCCGCAATAACATTCGTAATCTTTTTCCGGACCGAAAATGCGTTCATCAAAAAGGCCGCCACGTTCACTGCGACCGGTACGATAGTTGATCGTCTCCGGTTTGGTCACCTCTCCATAGCTCCATTCGCGAATGCGGTCGGGGCTGGCAAGTTTGATGCCGATAGAGTCAAAGTTTGTTGTGTCGAGTGTTTTCATATAGATGGTATTAGTCTTGTATGATGATTAGCTATTGGCAGGTTCCACTTCCGTGGCTTCTACATCGACCGATGAACGCTGTAGATCGACATCAAGCGCAAGTCCGCGTAGATAGTTCAACATGACCGAAAATGATGCGGGAACGTTGGGATCTCGAATCGGTTCGCCTTTGATAATCGAGTCAAAGGTTGCCGCGCGACCGCGGATATCGTCACTTTTGATAGTGAGCATTTCTCGCAATATATGCGCCGCGCCGTACCCTTCGAGTGCCCACACTTCCATTTCTCCAAAGCGTTGACCGCCGCCTTGTGCTTTACCGCCGAGCGGTTGCTGTGTGATGAGTGAGTAGGGTCCGATGGAACGCATGTGAATCTTGTCCTCAACCATGTGGTGCAGTTTCAAAATATACATGTAGCCGACAGCGACGTCTTGGTTGAACTTCTCCCCTGTTCGTCCGTCAAAAAGCGGCACGCGTCCACTTTCGGGAAGCCCCGCGGTTGAGAGCTCTTTTTTGATTTCGACGTCGGTCGCTCCCGCAAACGGCGGTACGACCGCTTGGTACCCGAGTTCATTCGCCGCCATTCCGAGATGGATTTCGAGGATTTGTCCTAGGTTCATACGACTTGGCACACCGAGTGGAGTGAGGACAACATCAACCGGCGTTCCGTCCGCCATGTACGGCATATCTTCTTCGGGAAGTACCACGGAGATGACTCCTTTGTTTCCGTGACGACCAGCGAGCTTGTCTCCAACGGAGATGTTGCGAAGCTGTGCGACTTCGATGACTACCTTTTTGAGCACGCCACTTTCCATGGTGTGTCCTTCATCACGAGAAAATACTTTGACACGGATGATACGACCACGCTTGCCGTGATCCATTTTAAGCGAGGTATCTTTCACATCGCGTGCTTTTTCCGCAAAAATACTGCGGAGCAATCGCTCTTCAGGGGTGAGTTCTGTTTCTCCTTTCGGGGTGATTTTTCCAACGAGAATGTCTCCCTCTTTTACTTCGGCGCCGACACGAATGATGCCGTCTTCATCGAGATCCTTGAGGCGCGCTTCGCCGACGTTTGGAATGTCACGGGTCGTGATTTCGGGACCGAGTTTGGTATCACGAACGACACAGGTGAACTCTGCAATATAAATGGAGGTGAATTTTGAATTTTTGATGAGGCGCTCCGAGAGAATGATCGCATCTTCAAAGTTTGCGCCGTTCCATGAAAGAAACGCGACAAGCATGTTTTGTCCAAGCGCGATTTGCCCGTGATCGGTGGTCGAGGTGTCTGCAAGAAGATGTCCCTTCTTTACTTTATCGCCGAGAGAAACAACCGGTCGCTGATGAAATGAGTTGAATTGGTTGGTACGCTGGAACGTGACGAGGTGGTGCGTGTATTCTTTTCCACTCTTGTCTCCTTTTACTTTAATTTTTGACGCATCGACATAGGTCACCTCTCCCGCTTCTTCGGCAAGGATAAGGCGTCCCGAATACGGAGCGGCGAGCTCTTCGAGTCCGGTCGCCACGAGCGGCGCTTCCGGTCGAACGCACGGCACTGCTTGTCGTTGCATGTTACTTCCCATGAGCGCACGGTTCGCGTCATTGTGTTCGAGGAATGGCACCATCGACGTTGCCAGTGAGAACGCTTGGTTGGAGGCAACATCCATAAAATCCACTTCGCTTCTTGCGACGGTTCCCGGACTGGTTTTGACGCGCGCTTCGACGCGTTGTGGCAATACGCCGTGTTCATCATAGTGAACACTCGCATGCGCAATCGTGTATTTTTCCTCTTCTGCGGCGTTGAGATAGACGATTTCGTCGGTGAGTTTGCCGTCTTTCACTTTCACATACGGTGTTTCGATAATGCCAAAATCATTGATGCGTGCGTAGAGTGACAGACGGACCACCAGACCGATGTTCGGGCCTTCTGGCGTTTGGATCGGGCAGACGCGACCATAGTGCGACGGGTGTACGTCGCGAACTTCGAGGGTGGCGCGCTCGCGAGAAAGTCCTCCCGGACCAAGCGCAGAGAGTGTGCGGAGCTCTTCGATTTCCGCCAACACGTTTTCTTGGTTCATGAACTGCGAGAGTTGGTTGGTAGTAAAAAATTCTTTGATGCGAGCTTGGAGCGGACGCTGGTTGACCACTTGGATCGGAAGCGCATTTGCGGCATCGATCGTCGACATGCGGTCTTGGACGTTTCGCTTGATCTGAGTGAGCCCAACGTAGACTTTCTGTTGGAGCATTTCTCCAACGAACCGCACGCGGCGACTTGCAAGGTTGTCGATATCATCGGCGCGAGAACCGGGCGTGAGATTGAGTGTAATGATGTGACCGATGATGATGCAGAGATCTTCCGGAGAGAGTGTTTTTCGATTCATTTCTTTTTCACTCATGTCGAGATCAAATCGCTTGTTGAAACGAAATCGTCCAACCGGCGAGAGGTCATAGCGCTCTTCGCTAAAGAGTGTCTTGACGAAATCGCGCGCATTGTCCGCGGTTGCAAGGTCGCCATCTCGAAGCTTTCGATAGACTTCGACAAAGGCTTCCTCTTGCGTTTTGTTTGAATCTTTTTCGATGCAGTGCGCAATGACTTTTGAAAGCGCTTCTCCTTTGAACTGCTTTTTAATATCCTCGTCGGTGGCAAGTCCGAGCGCGCGCAAGAGCGCCGTTACAGAGAATTTTTTCTTTTTATCGATGCGAACGTAGACAGTGCCGTCGGGATCGGACTCCATTTCGATCCACACACCACGGTTCGGAATCACTTTTGCACCAAAATATCGGCGTCCCTTGATCTCGAGCTCGGTAAAGAACACGCCGCTTGAACGAGACAGTTGCGGGATGATCGAGCGCTCAACACCGTTGATAATGAACGTCCCATGAGATGTCATCATCGGGATGTCCGACATAAATATCTCTTGCTCTTTTTCCGCACCAGTCTGTTTGTTGGTGAGCTTCACACGCGCTTTGAGTTGGCTTTCGAGCGAGAGCTTGTTCTCTTTTGCATAGTGCTCGTCATACTTCGGATGCGTGAGATGGAACGACGAAAAATCCAGCTGAAACTTTTTGCCGGTATAGTCCTGGATGGGAGTAAATTCTTTAAAGACTTCTTTGAGTCCTTTCTCGATAAACCAGTTGTAGGAATCGAGTTGGTGTTGGATGAGGTTTGGAAATTCGACGAGGGGCTTTTTGTACTTTGAAAAATATTTCTTCGGCCGAGGGGCGTGACTGGGACGGTCTTTTGTTTTACTCATAAGAGTTTGGAGTTTTTTATAGAAACGAAAAGCGCCGCACAAAGGGCCTATCGGCCCGTTGTGGGTCTACTGATAAAATTTTATGAATTCCGGAACTGCCAATCAAAACTCTGCCGTCTCTGTAGGTAAGGACAGTATATACGGGTATCAAATTCTGTCAAATGATCACACCTACGGAAGGAATAAGCAAACCCCTCAAACATGAGGGGTTTTATGGCTTATTCCAATATTCTTGAGAATATTGGAATAAGCCCATCACCATCCATCAACCGATTCCGGCTCCCCGGAATAGCTGAAGAATGTATATGTTTTATATGTTGACTTCATTGGAACAACAGGAGCCTCTTTTTTAGTCTCCTGAACAGCCTGAACAGTGAGGGTGGCTACAGGAGTAGCCTTTCCTTGCTTTCTCCTGTTCTTCTTTCTTCTTCTGCTTGCTGAGGAAAGTCTCCTTCTTTCCGCGCAAGGTATTGTATATAGACGCATAAAATGTATTTTCAATCATTATACATACTATAATATAATTGTCAATTTCCCTTCTGTTTCTTGCGCCATTCCTCTATCTTTTTGTGATTTCCTTCGAGAAGCACCTTTGGTACCGTATATGTCTTTCCACCCCATGAGAGAGCATCCGGTCGAGTGTACACTCGCGGGCTCGCAACGCGATTTTCCTCAATCGACTCCCCTTTTCCGAGCACTCCGGGAATTTGTCGAACGATCGCATCGGTCATGACGAGCGCCGGAAGCTCGCCGCCGGTGAGCGTATACGCCCCGATCGAATATTCATCCGCCTTCAAAATTGTTCGCACGCGATCATCCACGCCTTCATAACGCCCGCAGATAAAAATGATGTTTTTGTATCGTTTGGCGAATTGTTTCGCTACTGCGTTGGTAAACAACTTCCCTGACGGAGAGAGCATGACGTATTTCGTTTGTCGGGGAGTTTTTATTTTCAATTTTTTTGCCGCATCAAGAATGGGCTGTGCTGTCATCACCATTCCCGGTCCCCCGCCATACGGTCGCTCATCGGTTTTTCGATGCTTGTCTTTTGTATAGTCGCGGATATTGCGCACATCAAAGCTCGCGAGCTTTTTCTCTCCCGCGCGTTTGAGCATGCTCTCCCCAAGATAACTTTTAATCATCTCAGGAAAAATAGTGAGGAAGTGGAACGTGATCATTGATGAGTAGATAGTAGTGGATAGTGAGTAGAAAAGCAAAATCCCCTATTTCTAGGAGATTTCTTTTTCCTACAGGTCTTTGAGATCTGCCATCGCGTCATCGACGTCGGCGGCATGCGGCTGGCGCTGATAGCCTTCCGGTTCATTGATTTTGAGGTTAACCCGAGCGTTGTGTTTCATCCCTACTACGC
This sequence comes from Minisyncoccota bacterium, assembly GCA_035548655.1. GTDB lineage: Bacteria > Patescibacteriota > Minisyncoccia > Phycocordibacterales > UBA9973 > UBA4124. Next base: position 14,231 of record DASZSN010000009.1, on the reverse strand, counting down.
GAAGCAGTGTGCGAATGGCTTTGGCGGTATTGCCTTGGCGACCGATGATTTTGCCCATATCGGCTTGGTTGACCGAGAGCGTCAACAACACTCCCATCTCATCCACCGTTCGATCGATGACAACATCGTTTGGATTATCCACTAATGCTTTCACTACCAATTCAAGAAATTCTTTGTCTGACATAGCACGAAATTCTGATTAATTTATAAGCACCAAAATTATATCAGAATTTCGCGCTAGTTTAAAGTTTATAAAGTTGTCGTGTGTGAAAGTTCGGAGCGAGTTATTTCTTTTTGAGTTCTTTTCGCTTTTGCGTCGGGGCTTTTTTGGAGAGGACGTTTCGTTTCTTGCCCTCAATGATCCCCTCTTTTATCAGAAGGTTATGCATGGTATCGGTCGGACGGGCGCCGTTGTTTATCCAGTAGTTGATGCGATCGGTTTTGAGAGTGGCCTTGCCTGCTTTGATAGCAAAGGTGCCGAGAATCTCCTTGAACTTGCCGCTTTTGGCGCTATTTTTGGAATCGGTCAAAACAACGCGAAAGCTTGCGTCGTTCGTTCGTCCAACTCTTTGCAATCGAATGCTTAACATGTGCTCGTGATAGTAGCAGGAAATAAAAAAAGCGTCAAACGACGCATTTTCAAAATCTACTTCCACCCTTCTTCTAACAACCGTTGCTTGATATCGGTCATCCACACGTCTCCTTGTGTTTTGTCTGTATCGGCCCAAACGGTGCAAGCATAAGGCGCAGTAAGACTTTTTAAGTGATCTTCTCCCAAATCTTGCTCTATGCGTTCAACAACAAATTTGCATTTGTGTATGATAATCTTCCACCCAATACCTGGAACAATGTCCACTGGGATTGTTTTAGAGAGACAATCGGCAACCTTGTTGCTCCCCGGTACAGCTCTTAAAAAATAACGAACAAGTATTTTTGTCATACATTTTTTCTTATTTCTACTCCTCCCGTATAAAATGTCAAACAACGTAACGTGTGTTACAGTAGTTCCATGGAAAATCTGAAAGTCGGCTCTATCCTTGAGGGTAACATCAATATCTCCCCCAAAGGCATCGGGTATGTGAAAAATCGCGAACTCAAAATCACCGTGGAAGTCCCGCGCGAAGCGCTCAACCGTTCATTCCATGGCGACACGGTGAAAGTGGAGATCACCGACATTCCGAAAGATGAAAATCCAAAAGGAAAAATAATCGAGATCTCGCGCCGCGCAAAAATCGGCTACTCCGGCACGCTCACCTTTGAAAACGGCGCCCACTGCCTCGTCACCAACGACGGTCGCATGTATACACCGATCATTATCACCAAGGACCGCCTTGCGGGAGCGAAAGCCGGCGACAAAGTATTTTGTGCCATCACCGATTGGCCGGACCCGATGAAAGAGCCTGCGGGCGAAGTCGTACGTGTACTCGGAAAGCCGTTTGAAAACGATGCAGAAATGGTGGCGCTTGCACTCGAAAAAGGATTTGACGATCAGTATCCGCCGGAAGTACTGGCGGAAGCAGAGGCGATCAAAGCTCGCGGGATTACTGAAGAAGAAAAAGTGCACCGCCGTGACTTTCGACCCATCGCAACCTTTACCATCGACCCCGAAGACGCAAAAGACTTTGACGATGCGATCTCGGTGCGGTTGTTGCCAAGCGGCAACACCGAAGTCGGCATCCACATCGCGGATGTCTCCCACTATGTCACTCCTGGAAGCGCCATCGACAAGGAAGCGTATCGCCGGGCAACGTCGGTATATCTCGTCGATCGCACCATTCCGATGCTCCCCGAAGTACTCTCGAACGACCTCTGCAGTCTCAATCCCGATGTTGATCGTTTGACCTTCTCGGCAGTATTTGAATTTACTCCGGAGATGCGGATGGTCGGCGAATGGTTCGGCAAAACTGTCATTCATTCGCATCAACGCTTTAGCTACGAAAGCGCTCAGAAAGTTCTCGATGAGAAGGCGGGACCGTTTGTAAAAGAGCTTGAAGCGGCGCTCGCCATCGCACAGCACCTCGAGAAAGAACGATTTTTAAACGGCGCAATCTCCCTTGAAACGGAAGAGGTGAAGTTTAAGCTCGATGACAACGGTCGTCCGCTTGGCGTCTATATCAAAGAACGCGGACCGACGCACCATATGATCGAAGAGCTCATGTTGCTTGCAAATCGACGAGTGGCAGAATACATCGCAACGCACGACAAACACGCGGGGGAAGTGTTTGTCTTTCGCGTCCACGATACCCCCGACCCCGAACGTGTCCAAGATCTCCAGCTCTTTTTGAAACGACTCGGCTACCATGTTTCCGTCAACGACCACGGCGTCATCCCATCAAAGATGCTCAACGACCTCGTCCTCTCCCTTGAGGGGAAGCCGGAGCGTGAGACCATCCAAACCGCGATCGTTCGATCGATGGCAAAAGCAGTCTATTCGACGAAAAACATCGGCCATTACGGACTCGCCTTTGAATACTACACGCACTTCACTTCCCCGATTCGTCGCTATCCTGATCTCGTCGTCCATCGGCTCCTTGAAAGTTACCTTCATCACGAAGAGATCCCCAAGGAACTCTGGCATACGTATGATGAGGTGTCTGCGCATTCATCACAGCGCGAAAAAGAAGCCGCGGATGCAGAACGCGCGAGCATCAAATACAAGCAGACCGAGTACATGAGTGAGCGCATCGGACAGATATTTGACGGAATCATCACCGGCGTCACGGCAAACGGATTGTTCGTGGAAGAAAAGCAATCTAAATGCGAAGGAATGGTGCGCATGCGCGACATCGGCAAAGATTATTTTGAATACAACGAAAAAGCACTCGCCATCATCGGCACGCGCACGAGAAAAGAGTATCGCATCGGCGACCGCGTTCGGTTCAAGGTGACTGCAACCGACATCGCTCGTCGGATGATCGACTACGCACTCGTATAGGCGACTCTCTCATCGCATCACTTATCACCTGATTTCTTATTCTGGTATTCTCAAGAATATTGGAATAAAAAGACAACGGGGGAATAAAAAATGCCCAGGGAGACTCACGTGCCTCCCGGGCTTATTAGGATGTTATCAACTTAGTTACAGATCTATAGCAAAGATCTGCTTCGAGCATACCACTTTGTTTGAAAAAATAAAGCCGCTCCTTTCCAGAAGCGGCTTTCCTTTATTCTGGCCGGAACAACCGGCATCAGATTGACCAGTGTATCTTCTTTCGTCTTCCTGTCAAATGCTCAGTATTCCATTTCACTGTGCGAATGCCCGTCGTCTTTTTTCGGTTCCGGAGCGTCTGCAATCGCAACGTCCGTGGTCAGCAATATCCCGGCGGCAGAGGCAGCATTTTGCAGTGCGGTGCGAGTGACTTTGACCGGATCGATAATCCCCTGTTTTATCATGTCAACAAGGACAACTTCTCCGGAGAGTGTTTCGGCGTTTGCATCATACCCCATTCCTCTCGAAGATTTTTTCACCGCTTCGACAATGATTGATGCATCGTCATGTCCGGCATTCATCGCGATCTGGCGAAGCGGCGCGGTCAGTGAATCAACGAGTGCCAGATAGCCCGCCATAAACTCGCTTTCTTTTTTTGATTCATGAGATGTTTTGTATCGGTCAGATGTTCGCATCTTTTTGCCGACTTTTTCGGATGCTTTTGCAAGCGCGACGCCGCCGCCCGGTACGATCCCCTCTTCGATCGCCGCTTTCGTGGCGTTCACCGCATCTTCTATTTTCAGTTTCAGGTATTTCATCTCGGTCTCGGTCGCCGCGCCGACTTTGATGACCGCGACGCCGCTTGAGAGTCGCGCGATGCGCTTTTCGAGATTTTCTCTATCAAATTTTGATGTTGTCTTTGAATGTTCGGACTTTATCGCGGCAACACGGTCGGCAATGGCACCCCGCTTCCCTTTTCCGTCGACAATCGTTGTCTTTTCTTTGGTTGAAATCACTTTTCGAGCGGAACCGAGCACGTTGAGCTCAGCGGTTTCAAGCGTCATCCCCATATCATCGGAAATCACTGTGGCACCGACTACGGTCGCGATATCCGCAAGATCGGCCTTTTTTCGATCGCCAAATCCGGGCGCCTTGATGGCAAGGACATTGAAAATACCGCGTAGTTTGTTGAGCACAAATGTCGCAAGCGCTTCTCCATCAACGTCATCGGCAATGATGACAAGCTCCTTCTTCCCTGTTTGCGCGAGTTTCTCGACAAGCGGCAATATGTCTTTGATGGCGGAAATCTTTTTGTCGGTGACGAGGATCGGTGCGTTCGCATAGATTGCTTCCATGCGCTCTTGATTGGTAATCATGTAGTGGGAAATATACCCTTTGTCAAACTCGAGTCCTTCGACAACCTCTTTTGATACGCCAAATGTCTGCGATTCTTCGACGGTCACCACCCCGTCTTTTCCAACAGTGTCGATAGTATCCGCGATGATGGCGCCGATCTCCTCACTCTCTGCGGAAATCGTTGCGACCTGTTTGATCTCACTTTTGTTTTTGATCGGATCTGCCATCGCGCGAAGTTCTTTGACGACATCAGCACTCGCCGCCTCGATACCGAGCCGTACCACGAGTCCGTTCGCCCCGCGTGCAGTCCGCTTGAGTCCCTCATCGACGATTGCTTGTGCCAGGACAACGGATGTGGTCGTGCCATCGCCCGCCGCATCGTTGGTCTTGCTCGCCACTTCTTTGGCGATTTCGGCTCCCATATTTTCAAATTTGTCAGCGAGTGTAATCTCCTTTGCAATGGAAACACCGTCATTGGTAATCATCGGCGCGCCGTACCCTTTGTCATAGACGACATTTTTGCCACGCGGACCGATGGTGATCTTTACGGCGTTCGCCACCGCATCAAGACCTTTTTGGAGCAGTTGTTGCGCCTGTGCGCCATGAATGATTATTTTAGCCATAGTTGATTTATTTTACGATTGCGAGGATCTGATCTTCGCGAAGGATGAAGTATACGATGCCGTCGACCGTGATTTCGTCCGGACCATATTTTGAAAATACCACGTCGTCCCCTACGTTCACTTCGAGTGGAACATACACACCGGCGTCGTTCTTTTTCCCTTTTCCGACTGCGACGACGATGCCTCGTTCCGGTTTTTCTTTGCCGGCGGTTTCAGGAATGATGAGACCGCTTGCTGATTTTTTTTCTTTTGCGATTTGCACGATCACACGATCGGCAAGTGGAATAAGCCGTGTTTTTGTTGTAGTCATTTTTGCCATACCATCATGATGAACTGCCAATAATCTCATTGCGCATGTGCGCTGTACCAGCAATTATAAAGACAAACAAAAAGCTGTCCAGTTTTGTCAAAAACCGCTGTTTTTGCTACAATGCTACTCGTTTCATCTATGGCAGGCATTCTGCACACCATTCAAGTAGCTTCGGCGGTTGTCCTCATTGCACTCGTGCTATTGCAACGATCGAGCGGAGATATGGGGAGCGCTTTCGGCGAAGCGTCGTTTTTTCAGACGCGGCGCGGTGCTGAGCGCTTCTTCTTCATTCTGACCGTCGCGGTGGCAGTGATATTTGCGGCAAGTTCCATCGCAACCATCGTGCTTGCAAAATAGAAGATACAGAAGGGGACCCGTTCCCCCATCATGTCTTTTTTTTCATTCCTCATTACACATAGATTTCCGAACAAAGAAACGCGCACGCAGTTGCTCGCCGGCAAGCTTACGTTGCTTCGTCTTGCCTTCTATGTACTTGCCGGTGCAATACTTGTCATCGCCTACATCACGATTGTCACGCTCAACAACCGTCTCTTGGTCACTGTCCCGGCGAGTGGCGGCTCGATTACCGAAGGTGTTGTTGGTGCACCGCGATTCATCAATCCCATTCTCGCCGCAACGGACACCGACAGCGCGCTCGTACACCTCGTCTATGCGGGATTGATGAAAGAAAATGACGATGGTGCCATCGTCCCGGAACTCGCAGAGCGGTACAGCGTCTCTCCTGACGGCAGAGTGTACACATTCACGTTGCGAAAAAAACTGTTTTTCAGCAACGGCGACCCTGTTACTTCAAGCGATGTCGCATTTACCATCGAAAAACTCCAGGATCCCGACATCAACGATTACTCCTCCCTCTATTGGCAGGACGTGAACGTGGAAACGCCAAATGCTTCCACTGTCGTGCTTTCGCTCCTCACTCCCGATGATGGATTTCTCAAAAAAATAACCGTCGGCATTCTGCCGGAAAATATCTGGCAAGGAGTAGCTGATGATGCATTTGGTGATCCGTCGCTCAACCTCCATCCGGTCGGCGCGGGACCATTTATCATGGAGACACTGCTTTCCGATACGAGCGGCACGCCGACGTTCATCACCTTCACCCGAAATAAAAAATACGCACTCGGCGCACCGTTGCTGAAGACGTATTCATTGGCAATCTTTCCGAACCAAGGAGCGCTCGTCAGTGCGCTCAATGCCGGCGCAATCGACATGACAACAGGGCTTGTTCCATCGACGTTGACCGGGGAGGCGTTTGCCAGGGGGATTGGTGTTGATACGATTCCCTCCAACACGTCAGTGGAGGTGGTACGACTCTCCCAAGAAAGCGCGTTTCAAAATCCCGCTTTGCTCGCGATTGTGGATCAATACATTGACAAAGCGGGTATAGTTGCTAAAGTAGAGAACGGTTACGGGATTCCGGAAACATCCTCCCCGCCTCTCTCGCTTGACGACACGATCGCCGCACTCGCAAAGGTCGGTTACACCATTGATGACAGCGGCGCGCTCGTGCGAACAAAAGGAAAAGACAAGACGCCGATTGTCATTTTGATTGCGACTGAAAATGATCCGGAACACACCACCGCAAGTCGAATGCTCCTCGACCAACTTGCGGCGATCGGCATCATCGGGATGGTACAACCTTTCGACAAAGGAGCATTCAAAGACGGACTGATGCGCGGGAGCTTTCCGTTTGCACTCGTCGAAAGCGGTGCGAGAATGTCGCCCGCATACACGACCGCCATCGCGCTCTATACAAAGACCATCGTTTTGGCAAGCAACGGTACGCTCCACGGCGCATCACACGATCAGCTTGAGAATAACGCAAATCGTTACAGTACGGTTGCGACGTGGTTTACCAACACAGACCGTTTGTGGAAATTTCTCGTTAAAAAAGCAAGTGATTAGCTTTTAGGTTTTATTTATAGAACCTAGAACCTAGCAACTTAGTTATAATCATTCATTTATGCAACAACCAACACAAGAAAAGAAACATTTTAAACGACGCGGATTTGGCGGACGGCGATTTGATCGCGCCCGCAGACCTCCCCGCCCGCCGATGCAACAGCGAGGACCGCTTACTCCATCGGAGCGAAAGACTGCGCACATCCCCGACGTGGCACCGGGAGTGCTTCGCATCATCCCAATCGGCGGCGTCGAACAAGTCGGACAAAATATGACTGCGATCGAGTACGGCAACGACATCATCATCGTCGACGCGGGGATCCAGTTTGCCGACGTTGATCATCCGGGAGTCGACTACATCATCCCGAACACGCGCTATCTCGAAGAACGCAAAGAAAAGATTCGCGGGCTCTTTATCACGCACGGTCACTTGGATCACATCGGTGCCATTCCGTTTTTAATCGAAAAAATCGGCAATCCGCCGATCTACTCGCGCCAGTTCGGTGCCGTCATGATCATGAAGCGCCAAGAAGAGTTTCCTCATCTGCCGAAACTCCAGATGAATATCGTCGATCCTGAAGAAACCATTCGCGCAGGAGAGGCATTTGTCGTGCGCAGTTTTGCCATCTCGCACACGATCCCCGACTCGATGGGACTCGTCATCACCACGCCGGTCGGCGATATCGCCTTTATCGAAGACGTTCGTGTCGACAACGTCGACGGCGTTCCTACTGAGGAAGAGATCGAGCAGTACAAGCGATTTAAAGACAAAGACATTCTCCTCCTTACCATGGACTCGACTTCGATCGAAAAGCGCGGGTTCTCGCTCTCCGAACAAGTCATCGTAAAGAATGTCGTTGAGATTATTCGAAACGTTCCCGGCCGCATTATCATCGCGAGCTTCGCTTCTCAAGTGGAGCGTATGGTGGCTATCATCGAAGCGGCGGAGCGCTTCGGGAAGAAAGTTGTGATCGAGGGACGCAGTATGAAAACAAACGTGGAAATCTCAAAGAAGCTCGGGCTCATCAAGACGACCAACATCATCCCGCTCGAAGAGATGGAGCAGTATCCGCCGAACAAGATATTGGTTCTTGCAACCGGAAGCCAGGGGGAAGAATTTGCGGCGCTCGTTCGCATGGCAAACAAAACGCACAAACAGATCCGACTTCAGCCGACGGACACGATTCTTCTCTCTTCATCCGTCGTTCCAGGAAACGATCGCGATGTCGATCGACTCAAAGACAACTTGTATCGCTCCGGCGCAAAGATAATCACGTATCGCGATTCCGATGTGCACGCCTCCGGACACGGCAACCGTGAAGAGCTCGCGTGGATTCACGACAAGATCAACTACCGATTCTTCATGCCGGTGCACGGCAACCACTACATGCTTTGTCAGCATGCGGAACTTTCGCAAAGTTTGGGAACACCAAAAGAAAATATCGTCGTCCCGGACAACGGTTCGATCATCGAGATATCTGAAAACGGTCAGAAACTCAGTGTGCGCAAGGAAAAAGCGCCAAGTGACCTTGTAATGGTGGATGGCTTTTCGGTAAGTGACGTGCAAAACGTCGTCATCCGCGATCGCCAAATGCTCGCTCAAGACGGTATGTTCATCGTCATGGCGGTCGTCGACTCAAAAACCGGCATCCTCCGCAAATCTCCCGATCTCATTTCCCGCGGATTTGTTTATCTCAAAGAAAACCAAGAACTGCTCCGCCACGCGCGCGTCCTCATCCGACGTACCATCGAACAGACAAGTCGCAACCAAAACCCGATCGACTTCGACTATGTCAAAAATGCGGTGACCGACGCGGTATCGAAGTACCTTTTCCAAAAGACTGCGAAGCGTCCGCTTGTGATTCCAGTCGTGCTCGCAATTTAACATCGGTTTTGCACACCGCCTCTACCTGACGTTTGCGTCAGGTATACTGTAGGCAATGAGAATCTTTCGCCCTATCTTTATCGCAGGATTTTTCTTCTCCTTTCACCTTGCACTCGTTACGTATATCAACTCAAGCGCCCTTGGGAGAGTCTTTGGGCCGCAAGGCGTGAGTGCTATCTATATGGTTGGTTCGGCACTCTCGCTTGTCCTAATTTTCATCGCACCGAGGATCATCAGGCGCTTTGGCAACGTTCGTTATATGGCAACCGTGCTTGGAATAAGCGCGCTCCTGCTCTTGTTTCTATCGAGCGCGGGATCACCGTGGGCAATCGGACCACTGTTTGTGCTCTATTTCTCGCTCAACACACTCATCTACTGCGGCTTTGACATCTTTTTGGAACGCTTCTCAAAAAGCGACCACATCGGAAACATTCGCGGACTTTATATGGGAATCAACAATCTTGCGTGGGTGATTTCCCCGACACTCTCCGGTATCATCAAACAAAAAGTTGGGTTCAACGCAATTTACATCGTCGGTGCTATCGCACTTATCATCGCGCTGGTGGTATTGTATTTTTATGAGCGCAGGTTCCCCGATACAAACTACGCCCCCACAACATTTAAAAGCATCGCTCGAGCACTTAGGCGAAATCCTGACGTTGCCAGGGTGATTATCACCGACGCACTCCTCCAACTCTTCTACGTGTGGATGATCATTTATGCGCCGCTCTATCTGACAACAACGCTCGGCATCCCGTGGGAGACCGTCGGGGTAATATTTTCGGTCATGCTTCTTCCGTTCCTCTTGTTTCAGTATCCGGTCGGAAAAATCGTCGATCGCTTTTCAAATGAACGAGAGATTATTTTCGGCGGATTTCTGGTGATGGGAGTTTCGACACTACTCTTTTCGTTCATCGGCGCCGTCGGTCCGCTCGCAATTGCGCTCGTCCTCTTTCTCACGCGTATCGGCGCCAGCGTCGCGGAAGTGTCGATGGAGAGTTATTTTTTCAAACATATAAAAGACCGGGACATCGAGCTCATTGGTGTTTTTCGAGATGTTATTCCGCTCTCCTACATCGTCGGGCCGGCGCTCGCACTCCTCATCGTGACAAAGCACTCCTATCAGACGATCTTTTTTGCACTCGGTATCATCATGCTCGCAACGGCACTTTTCTCACTGCTATTGCACGATACCAGACGATTGAAAAAAGATTAGGAGTCCGGCGCTTGTGCCAAGGTCAGCCCAACCGATCGCTCAATGCCGGTCTTTCCAAGTACTCGGAGAGTGATCGTCTGTCCGACCGATTTTGCTCGGATGATATTGGCAAAGCTCGTGTCCGTATCAATCGTCGTTCCATCAATCGAAAGAATCACGTCCCCGGGAACGAGCCCTGCACTTTCCGCAGGAGAAGAAGCAAGTACCGCTTGAACAAGCACGCCGTGATCGACAGTGCGTCCGCCGGAAATCGTGGTTGATTGTGTGATTTGTGAGTATTGAATACCAACATACGGACGGACGATGGTCCCGGTACGCTTCACTGAGTCAATGGCACTTTTGACACTATTGATCGGGATGGCGAAGCTAACGTTTTGTCCCTGTTGCGCGGTTGCAACATCGATACCAATGACCTGCCCTTGCAGGTTAAGGAGCGGTCCGCCGGAATTGCCGGGGTTGATCGCCGCATCCGTTTGAATGACTTTGTCGAGCTGTTCACTGCTTCCATTGTCGTCACCGGCAGTAATCGATCGAGAGAGACCGGAAATGACACCGACCGAAATAGAATTTTTAAACTCGCCGAGCGCATAACCGATAGCAACAACCGATTGGCCGAGCTCAAGGTTGTCGGAATTTCCAAGCGTCACCGATGGAAATCCTGATCCTTGGACTTTGAGAAGTGCCACATCGAGCACCGGATCCTTTGCAACAAGGGTCGCATTGTAGCGCTTGCCGTTTGAGGTAATGACGACAAACGTTGCGTTATCAAAATCAACGACGTGACGGTTGGTTACGACCAGCCCGTCACTACTGACAAAAAAGCCGCTTCCTCCGCCGATCACGTGCGGTTCGGGAGTCGTCTGTTGTTGCGGCATGCTAAATCCCGGGAACAAATCACCGAACGGATTGACAAACACCGTCGAGGATGTTTGCGACACTTCGATGGAGACAACACTTGGATTCACTTTGGCAACGACATCCGTGACGCTCAAATCTTTTGGCTGTAATGATACCGGCGGATAAATCGAAGATGCCGGCGAGTCTGTCGAAGAGGCCGCAAGCGGAGCAGGTACGTCGCTACCAAAGAGCGCGTGTGCCAGACGAGCGCGGTGCGTCCACACAAAAAGTCCGGTTGCACCGATGACGACGAGAGTGGAGAGTGCGGAGACGCCCGCCACGCCGAGCAGGCGCTTCAGGTTGGGATACTGAGAAAAAAGTGGTAAGTCCGCTTTTCCATGAGACTCAAACGGTGCCGGCGCTTCCTCAACGGCCGGCTGGTCGATAACGTGTAGTTCTTTTTCAAGTTCATCCATATTCATAGTTCTTGTATTTTATAACGGTTTCTGTTCTTTTCAATCAACCCCTCTTTTACCATGGTTGTAAGGATCCTCGGAAGGGATGCATTGTCGAGGTGTCCTTTTTTCGCAAGATCTGCCTGCGAGTGTTCTCCGGAGAGAAGCATTCGAAGTATCGCTCCTCGAGCTTTTCTGACAGATCCATCGAATGGAGGTTGTTTTTTATAGTGGGCACTCCGACGATGCGAGCGGTCATGCTTTGTTTGTTTTAAAAATGCTCCATAATCCATGAGCGCCCAGTACCATATCCGCGGATTTTTTCGATCCAGTGTCTGTTCGACAAGCGCAGCAATATGTTTGTCGGAGACATTCGTAGTTCGCGGAAAAAAATGACGAATAAAAACAGTTCGGATATTGGTTTCAATGAAAACGTCCGGCACATTATACGCAAAAGCCGCCACAGCTCTTGCGGTGTATAGACCGACGCCAGGGAGCGCAGTAAGCGATTTGCTATCCTTTGGAAACGCTCCCTTATGTTCTACTACGATTCGGCGCGCCATTTCTTTCAGGTATTTTGCGCGACGATTGTATCCAAGCCCGCTCCACACTGACATGACGCGAGGAAGCGGTGCGCGCGCAAGCGCGCGCACCGTCGGAAATCGCTTTAAAAATTCTTTGTATTTTTCAATTACCCGCGATACTTGCGTTTGTTGGAGCATTACTTCAGAAACCATGATGTTATAGGGGTCGCGAGTGGTACGCCACGGGAGATCGTGTCGACCGTTTTTACGATAAAAATCACGGACCGTTCTTTTAAATTGTTGCAATCGTCTCTCTACCATGGCACGGTTTGCCAATCCGACACTGATGGTGTGTTTGGAGTGGGCGATTGCGGGGTGCGTTTGAATACCAGATTGAAAATCGCCTTCGAATCCGCAAGCATCTCTCGGAAATAGTTGGTGAGCTTGTAGTGGCCGTTATCGGCACTCACCCCATACGCCTCGATACCGAGCTTTCGCGCAATGTATACGGCACGCGGAAGATGAAACGACTGGCTGACAATGATAAGCGACGTCGCATCGAAAACATGTTGCGCGCGATAGACACTGCTGTAGGTATCGACTCCGGCGCTGTCGGTCGTGATGTCTTTTTCTGGAATGCCCCCCTTGACAAGATATGTCTTCATCGGTGCGACTTCGTTGTAGTCCGGGGAAATATTGTTCCCGCTTGCGATGATCGCCACAACTTTTCCCGCCTTATAAAGTTCGATCGCTCGATCGGCACGATCGCGAAGCACCGGAGAGAGCTCGCCATTTTTTAAAATCGCGGCTCCGAGGATGAGCGCGGTATGCGTCGTCGGCACCGAGTTGTCCATGTAGATAAATCCTCTCGTAACGGCCACAATATGAAGAGAAAACAAGATGACGATGCCAATCGGCACGAGGATGCCGAGACTGATGATGGTAATCGGTTGCTTCATAGGATGGTTGCTATCGTTCCTTGTTACTGGACGGATTATACATGACGTATGGCAAGATGCTGATTGGACGCTCTGTTGTTTTTTCGCATTCTTCGATACAAAAAGAGTCCAATCGGCATCGGAAGCCAAAACGAGAGTGCTCGGTAGAGAAGCGTCACCACCAACGCCACCGAAGTACCGACGCCAAAGCTCACCAAAAAGAATACCATACTACTTTCAAACAAAATGAGTGCGCCGGGAGCAATCGGAACTACGGCGACGATTTTGGTGAGTACCATGACGCAAAAGATAACAAAAAATGAGACCTTCCCATCGAGTCCGGCAAAGAGCGCGTAGACCGTGAGTGCATCAGCAACAAACACACCGATTTGCGCAAGTACCGCTTCAAGCGAACTCTTTTTTTTATGCAACAACAACTGCAATGGATGGTGTACGTTATCCGTGTGCGCCTCTTCTTGGATCGTGTGCAAATTGTCGACATATTTTTTGAAAAACGATATCGTTTGCAGGCGGCGAATGATACGCGAGAGAAATTTCCCTTTTCCGATAAGCGTGATGATGGTGAAGAAAAACACGTACACCAACAATCCTCCGCCGAGTATCGGGAGAACAAACTCCGGCACGTGAACAAAAAAACAAACAAGTGCGACAATGACAATAAGGGTGATCGCCGCAACATAAAACGCAAGCAATTCAATGAAAAAGACTGAGAACGCCCGGCGCAACGGCGTCCCGCGTTTTGCGAGAAAGTCTGACAGAAACACACCGCCGCTCATTTCCCCGCTTGGAATTGCTTGGTTGACAAAAAGCGCCACCACGCTCGCCGTAAAAAGCGCGCCAAGAGGGACCGGTGGCGCTTCACACATTCGAAGCCCTCGTTCATAGGCAATCGCCGTGCAGAGATAGGTCGCGGCTTGTGCAAGGATCGCGACACTAAGCCATCCGACCCGTACCGAACGAAACATATGGGCAACAAGCTTGATATCGGTAAGATAATGAAAGGCGATGACAAACAGTACGATCGCCGCACCAAAGAAAAAAACGTTTCCCCACGAAATGACCCCTGTTCGGTTCTTCACCGCTACAGTATATCAAAATACCTTTATAAACGGGGGTTTATTGTTTTGGGGTGGAAACGGCTGGTCGAATCTGAATCGACTGCGCGGTGATACTGCCATCTTGATTGGGGGTGCCAACAGCGCTCACCTGCTCAC
>DASZSN010000008.1:0-22166 GCA_035548655.1 Minisyncoccota bacterium | reverse complement strand
CCGCCCAAAATATGCCGCAACCATTGACTAAAAAACAAGCGATTAATTATTTAGGTCTTGATGAAAAGATCTTTGATAATTATTTTAGAAATGCCGCAGAGTTCTCTTGTCTTGAAAGAAGTGGAGGAAGGGGGAGATTTTACTTTGACGAAGAAACTCTTCGTAGATGGAAAGAAGGATTAATATGGAGGACTGTTGAGTTAGACAGGGAAGACTACGCTTTATGTTTAGATTTTGCCCTCGCGCAACATTTTAGAAACTATGTTCAATCTGATTTTGGTACCGGTCGACAACGTGAATTTGGACAAAAAATTACAAATTGGGTTAAAGGACAGCTTGGAGAAGTTGCAGTCAAAAAGTTTTTAAAGAAAGAGTTTGGAACAGAAATTGAACTTGATTTTGAAATTCATGATGATATTGTTCCACAAGACATTATTGGAGTGAAGGATAATAGCCAAACAAGAGTTCCCAGAATTGGTGTTGGTATAAAATCTTCAAAACCAAAAAGTGCCTTTCTCGTACTTGGAGAAAATGAAATTAATATTGAAGAGCGCAGGTCAGACGTGTATATTTTTTGTCGTCCCGATATTCCCGATGATCACCTTTTGAGGCTTTCAAAAGAAGAAATTATTGAGGCTGTAAGAAACAAACCACATTATTCAAGTTATGAAAACTTGATGCCTGATTTTGTAAACATACCTTGCGAAATTGCAGGATGGTGTTACTACACCGACCTGAGGGAGGTAAATACAATACCAGGCCAAGAGTTCGATGGTGTTCGATTTGTAAGAGAGTCAGGTTTGCTAAAGAAAACAAGATCAGACTGGGAGGAGTTTATACGGAAACTTTAGGTTTGACTTCTATGTCGTCAAATAGACTCACAACATCTTGAAGAGCTGTTTCGTTATTGTTTAATTTAGTGTTCACAAACTCGTAAGGGATACCAGCAAATGTTTTTAAAACTGCCGAAATAATTATCTGTGCACCGATGGGAGGAACTGCCATGCCAATCTGTTTTCTAACGCTCTCTTTGGAACCTTCAAATACAAAATCATCTGGAAATGATTGTAGGCGTGCACGTTCTCGGTTTGTTAGCGCCCTATGTTCTGACCAGTGATAAACATGAGTTCCTCCGCCCCCGCTTCCAGTAATCGTATATGAAGGTTTTTCAGGGTCTAATCTTTTATAGATTTGACTCATTCGGGCACCTTTTACATTCAATCTTAAATGTTGAGGTATGCCTTCGTACCAAGCATTTTCTCCAGGTGGGATATGCTTGAGTCGCTCAACAACGCTTGCAGATTGCTTTGTCAGCTCATGATTTTGCGCATCATCTGATATTCGTGGTTTTTCTATTGCCTCACGTGCACCTACATGGTTGTATTTTGTGGTTGGAGCAGGAATTTTGAATTGTAGTCCTAAATCTTTTCTTATACCGATGATGACAATTCGGTGCCTCTGTTGGGGTACTCCGTATTCTTCAAATTTGTACAAATGGGGTGTCAGATTGTATCCTTTTCCTGCTGAACTTAAGTCATCGAGAATTTTTTTAAAAGCACGGCCTCCATTTGCACTTTGCAGACCACTAACATTTTCAGCAATAAACCATTTTGGGTTGTGTATGTTGATTGCTCTGATTCCATGAGAATAAAGTGGTCCAAACTTTCCATCAAAACCTTTTTGCTCACCAACGACACTAAAGTCATTGCAAGGAAATCCAAACGCAAGAACATCAAACCTTGGAACTTTTTTAAAATCTATTCTCTTAACATCTTTGCAAATGATATTTTTTTGATTACCACCATGAATGTTACGAGCATATGTTTTACATGTATCAGCATCATAATCATTTGCCCAGACGGGTTCGATGGTATAAATATTTTCTTCATTCTCGGCCGTGGATTTAATTGCACCAAGTGCTAGTCCACCAGGACCAGAAAATAATTCGGCAAGTTTGAATTTAATAATTTTCTTTCTCATAATTACTTCTTAACTACACTGATAATCTTACCATTAATCATAAAACCATCTTTACTTGATATATAAATTGGCTTGTGTTTTGGGTTTGTGGATTCTGAAACCAACTTAACTTCACCTGTTTTGTTGTCTTTTTCAAATTTTTTAATATTTGCACAATCATCTATTATAGAAAGAACAATGTCACCATTTTTAGGAGTTCTATATTGAGAATCAACTAAAACAAAATCACCTTGCTCAATGTTATTTTTCTCAACCTTTGCCTTATTCATAGAATCACCCTCAACACGCAAAGCAAAAACTCCGTCTTTTCTATTTAGTAAACTACGGGAAACCTTTAGATAGCCTTCAATATTTTCTTCTGCAAAAATAGTAGCTGGACCAGCATTTACTGCTCCTAAAATTGGAATTCTTATAGAATCTAAACCTGCATTTTTTAAAAAAGGAGTTTTTACTTCTTTATCTGCGTAAATACCAATAGATCTAGGAATATTAGATTCTCTTTTAATATAACCCTCATCTTGTAATTTTTTAACATGATAATAAGCTGAGGACGGGTAAGCTAAGAATGAAAAATGTTCAGCAATTTCTTCCAAAGATGGAGCGTGCCCCGTATCTTTTGCATAGGATACGATGAAATCATAAATTTCTTTTTGTTTTTTAGTTATCATAAAAATCTTATACTTGACTTTCAAACTTCTTTCAAATATAGTTATATTGTACTTGAAACAATTTTCAAGTGCAAGTAAAGTTATTAACAGGTGAAATAAAGGTCGAAATTATAAAATAAAGAACATTATTCCAGTGGTAAAAACTAAACAAGAAATAGTTTCTGATATTAAAAATCATATCAGTAGCAATTTCAATAATTGGTATATAGGAATTGCGACAAATCCAAGACAAAGACTTTTTGTAGATCATAATGTCGATGAGAAGAATGGCAGTTGGATTTTTAGAGAAGCACAATCTTCCAACGAAGCAAGGGATATAGAAATATATCTTATTGAAAAACTTGGAACAAAAGGAGATAGTGGGGGTGGCGATAATACAACTAAATTTGTTTATGCTTATCGTATTACTTCAACAACAAGAGAGTAGAATATTTCCTCATAAAGGTCGAAATTATTAGTGATAATTATTATGTATATGAGAAAACGAAAGCAATCAACAGTAAAACGTTTCTTGGAAAAAAGAGGTTTAACGAGAGTGCCACGAGGTAAAGAAGTTGATCATAAAATTCCATTAAAAGATGGTGGCTCAGATACTTTAAGAAACTTACATCTAGTCAAGAAAACTAGCCACAAAAGAAAAACTGCGATGGAAGCTCGTCGACGTGCAAAATAATGGCCCAACTGAGCAAAAGTTATCAATATCTTTAGAGCTTGATGAGCAGTTGTATAAGGACTGGTAACTTAGATAGCGACAGATGAGTATGCCTTGTTCCAAAATCACTTCTAAAAGAGGTGGTTTTGTTTTTAGTTTGGGAGCCCCCACTTGCACCCCTCCTGCCTTTGTGGGTGGGGTTTTGTGCACGCGCGAACGGGAGGGTGGGGCAAGCACAAAAAGCCACCGAAACCGTGATCAAATCTGCAGGGTAACTTAGATGATATCGAGTAGTGAGATTTTTACATCCTCCGCAAATTAATTTCTCACAAACCTCACCGCCAGCACAATCCGCTCTTCTGCTACGTCGGAGACAAAGTGGAGCGGGCGTACTGACATGCCCATGTAGCCGGGGGCGCGAAGGAGGATGAGACTGCCGGCTGTGGTGTCGACGGGGTGGGGGTTGGTGCCGGCGCGGTCGTCGCAGGTGGCGACGACCGCGCTTCCTTTGAGTGCGATGATGCAGACGAGATTGCGATTGCTTTTCTCATCGCGGTGCGGCGTGATGCCAAATGATCCTTTATCATACTTTTGGAGAAACAATTCTTTCTCGGTGAGTGTCCCGTCGTAGAGCGTGCCCCCGATTGCGTGTTCGAGTTCGTAGAGGAATCGTGCGATTTTGTCAGCGACTGAGCGAAATATTTCCGACTCGTTATCGACCTGACAATACGACAGATCTTCCCGCACGCCGCTATAATGTGCGTCGGTTGATTGGCGTGTGTAGGTTTCTTTTTCTGCGGCAGTGCGCAGATGCATGAGTTCCTCGCTAGAGAGAAACGGCGTACTCGCAAGTCCGATGGAGACGAGCTCGTCATGGAGTGCTTCAAACGAGCGCACACTCACCGCATGTCGCTCACTGAAATAGTGACGAATGATCGCAAGCGAAGGTTGTGATGCGATGCGCGTCTTTTGTACGGCGATCCGAAGCGTCGTCACCGGAAATGCATGTGCGACGACGTGCATGAGGTGATCGGTGAGCGATTCGAGGAGGACAAATGACGTCGTCTCGACTTCTCGCTGGATGAGCGCGACGATCGAATGATAATCAATAGTGTCTTTCAGTGATCGCGAGCGCAGGGACGTGCTCGCGTCAAAAGAAAGGTGTGCTGAGATCGAGAATGGCTGTGTCGTGTCGCGTTCGATCGCGGTGACACCGTGACGTCCCGAGACGAGAATGCTCGAGAGCATGATAGTATGTGTATTCATGGAAATAAAAAGATAAAACGAATAAAAACCGTCCTCTTTTTATCTCGAGAAACCTGACCACGTTTGAATTGTCTTTGTGATCAGCATAGATGCAGGAAGTATAGCACCCCACTGTCGATCGCTAGCTCTTCCTCACGCTTTGGTTTGCATTTACTTTCGTTTATTATTTGTTTATATGGTCAAAAAACACATTCCTGCCGGTACAGTGCATACGCTTCCCGCGGATTTGCGAGACGCGCTTGCGTCTTCGGCGGGAGCGTTGGCGGCATGGAACGATATCACGCCGCTCGCGCGCAACGAATGGATCTGTTGGACCATCTCCGTCAAAAAGCTAGAAACGAGAAAAGAGCATGTCCACAGAGTGGTCAAAGAACTCATCGAAGGCATGCGCCGCCCGTGCTGTTGGATCGGATGTACGCATCGCAGTGACAAGCCAATCAGTCCGTCGGTGCAGTATGTGCTCAGAAGAAAATCGAAATCACGGTAGGGGAGAAGGTCCGTTTGCTGTTGGAGCGATTGTCCGCACCGCCAAATATAATTGGAACTGAGGAATAGTAGTGTCCATGCAAATGCGCGTCTTGACTTTGTACCTCAGCTTGTTAGCATTGTGCCTGTGATACCACTACTCACCATGCCCTACAACGTCCCCCTATATTCACAAATCAGGGACATTTCTTCTGTCGTGTGGCAACAAAAGGGGTGCGGCGTGACGGATGTGGCAATGATCGTAGACTTTTACAAACCAAACAACACCACGGTGCAAAAAGTGCTCGAAGAAGCGATTGCCGCCGGCGCGTACCAAAAAGGCGTGGGCTGGAAACACGATGGACTCGCGGCACTCGCGGCAAAACACGGCTTGGTGGGTACCACGCTTGATCTGTCGATGTTGAAAACAAATGATGCATTTCACCATTTCGAAGATGTGGTAAAAGAAGGACCAGTGATCGCATCGATTCATCGCGGGTTCGATCCGAAAAGTCCCTACGGCCACTTGATCGTGATCACCGGCGTCGACGACATGCTCGTCTACTACAACGATCCAGGGAAACGCGATGGGATCAGAAGCGTCTCGATCGCGGATTTCAAAAACGGCTGGAAGAAACGACTGATCGTCATACGACCTCCTGAGACAAAAATTGCTCTCGCAAGCTAAGGCGGCGATCAGCTCGTGCCGACGAGGCACACTTTTTGCCACGGCTGATAGACGCTGTGGAACTTTTTCTCTTTCACTGTGCCGTCGGGATAAGTCACGGTGTAGATCACATCCGTCGTCACGCCGTCGTGCGGAGCTTCCGAGCACGTTGTTTGTCCGCGCGGCAGTGTCGCACTGGCGACGTACTTTGTCGGCGGTGCCGGGATCTTGTTGTACGCGACCGCTTTGGAAACGTGCGCAGATCTGCCGTCCTTTTGACCATAGAGCTCCATGATCACTTGTTTGTTCTCTACCCGTGCTTGCAAGAGCAAGTAGTTGTTCGTGTCATTTACAAATCGAAAGTCCGGGTGAGGTCCGTATATCGTGGCGTCCAATCCCGGCGGATCATAATAATGAACGACGAAGCGATGATTGACGCGCTCGGTGATGGGAAGTCCCGCGTTGAGTGCGAGGCGAAAGAGCGTCGTCGCGATCTGGCATAGCCCTCCACCGAACTCTTTGGTGGTCTTGTTTTCTTTGATGACCATCTCTTTTACATAGCCTTCTGCTGCGGTCACCGGACCGATTGCCGCCACGGTAGAAAATTCTTCACCCGGAGCAATGAGCATGCCATTGATGGCGGCGGCTCCTATCCGTATGTTGTGTTCGCGATCCGCAGTGCTTCCGTCAAAGTTCGTGCGGATTGTTCCGACGAGATCGAGGATGCGATATTTCTCAACTGTTTTTTGGGTCACCCTCGGCTCAACGTTGATGGTGGTAATCGGTACGGTGATGGTGGTCCCGGTGGTTGGTCCGGGCAGATGGGCAATTATGTTTTCGATGGTGGCGATCACCGCGTCGGTATCAACGACATTGCCGGATGTGCCGGGAACTATCTCCACGAGTTTCCCATTTTGCATCGCAAAGCGACTGTTTACGGGAGGATTGTCGATGAGCGGGGCGATCGTCTTGTCGAGATACCGCTCCAACGCGGCGCTGTCGATCGTGAGTGCTCCGCTCCTATCTACCGAAAGCCACGTGGCGAACGTCGGTCCTTTCACTGACCACTGGCGTCCGTTGTATCGAAAGACCACGGTGATATTTTTTGCGACCATGTCGGCAAAATCCAAAAACGGTTCGAGTGCTTCCGCGGTGACCTGTGGAGTGTCTTGTCGAATCAAAAATGTCGCGGGGGTAGTATCGAGGTGGAGGAGCTTTGTTTCGAGCGCATCGACGACCGCCGTTCGGTCTGTCGTCTCTCCGACCACTTCTTTGGTGACGGTGGCAGTGCCGTTGGCAAAAGAAAAAGTTGCCGGAACACTTTTCTTTAGAAAGTTGTATATGTCGTCTTCGAGAAAAGAATCCACCGCTTCCTTTTGAATGGCGACGGGGAATGTGAAATTTTTTGTAGTAAGCAAAAGCGTCGCCTGTTCTGCCGCGTTGTGAAAAAGATTTGCCTCGCGTCCCCATGCATACGCCGCGTGTACTGCACTTTCCCAACCATCAAGGGTGAAATATTCTACAGAGTTGTCAGGGGTCGTCCCGGTCGCGGAGGAGGGGATGTTCACCTGTTGCACTCCTCGCGAGCTTTCAAACTTCGCGCTCACCCCGTCATGTTCCAGTGTATCGGCGTCTGCCTTGAAAGAAGCGAGCACTTCCTGATACGTTCGCCCGCCGACGGATTGACCTCCTATCGAGATTCCAGGGTAGAAGCTATCTCTATACCGTACTTCAAACGCCACCACCATCCCGACCACGACAAAAATCAGGATACATAGGAAAAAGAGGGAAACGTGGCGGTGTCGATGGTGTCTGGATCGATGATGGATGCGCACTCGCTCATTATAGGCTTCTGTATGATGGATTACTATCACACAAAAAATGCAGGACTGATGTAGTACACTAGTCCCAATGGCGAAAAAGATTATCTATTTTGTTCGGCACGGCGAGACCGTACTCAACGCGCAGGGGATCCGCCAAGGCGCCGAAGGATCGCTCTCCGATCGTGGTCGCGAACAAGCGCTCCAGACCGCAAAAAAGTTCCCCAAGCATCGCGGCCGGCCGCAGATCATCCTCGCGAGCCCCTTTGAACGCGCCAAAGAAACAGCGGAGATTATTTCTCGCGAACTACACCTCGACATCAAATACTCGCCACTCCTCGTCGAGCGCAAAAATCCAAGCGAGATCATCGGACTCTCACGCACGGACCCGCGCGTGAAAGCGATTGTCGATCGCATCGACAACGGCTTTCACGAAGACGACTTGCGCTACTCCGACGAAGAGAACTTCACCGACTTGCGCGCGCGGGCAAAAGCCGCGCTTGCGTTCATCGCCGGACGCCGCGAGCGACGCATCATCGTAGTCACTCACAGCATCTTTCTTCAAATGCTCGTCGCTTATATGCTCTATCCAAAGAAACTCACCGCCTCCGAATACAACAAGCTCGCCTTTTTCAATCCCATCGACAACGCTGCGCTCACCATCTGCACGTTCACTCCGCACCTCCTGCGTCGCGACGAATGGAAACTGCTCGTGTGGAACGACGAGATGGACGAGACACCGGAAGAATTGAAGTAATAAAAAGACTATATGAAACTAATCACTCTCAATACATTTGGCGGAACTGTCTACGACCCACTTCTCCAGTTTCTTCGTTCGCACCAAAACGTGGATGTATTTTGTTTTCAAGAGGTATGGCACAATGCCGCAGGCAGGACAGAGCACCTCGATTTGGAAGCGACTCCTGACGAAAATCTTTTTGTGACCATTGGAGAACAGTTACCAAACCATCAGGGATTTTTCCGACCCCACGCCGAAGATTTTTATGGCCTCGCGATGTTCATCAACAAAAGCTTTCCTATTTTTGAAGAAGGAGAAACGTTTGTTTATCTGTACAAAGGGTTTATTCCGTCGAACGATCTCGGCAATCACGCAAGAAACATCCAATTTATACAGACAGAACAAAACAAAAAGCCGATAGCAGTAATAAACTTCCACGGTCTTTGGAACGGCAAGGGAAAGACAGACACTCCCGAACGCCTTGAACAATCAAAAAAGGTGCTTGACCACCTCAAGACGATTTCTGGTGATGTTGTTCTCTGTGGCGATTTCAATCTCTCTCCCAACACCGAAAGCATCAAAATGTTCGAAGATTTCGGTCTACGCAATCTCATCAAGGAGTACGGTATCACCTCGACTCGCACGTCGCTCTACGAAAAAGAAAATAAATTTGCCGACTATATTTTTGTGAGCCCTGGTATCACCGTCACCGATTTTAAAGTTCTCCCCGACGAAGTTTCTGACCACGCGCCATTGTATTTGGAGTTTGCATAACATTTTTGACATTTTTCGAAAAAACAGTAATCTCTCAACAGAGCTGGAAAACCGAACGCCAGCATAAATATAGGAGTAGGAAAAAGAAAAGAAAATTCTTTTACAATGAAACGATTCTTCAAAAAGGTGTTTCAGGAACAAAATGACCTGCACACAAAAGTCGTCAAAAAAAGACAGACAACGGAATTGGGAGAGATCGCCGGAGCACATCTCGGTGGAGGGCGACCTTTTTCCGTCTATAAGAAAATTTTCAGAAATTTACGGGGGAGCACAGAAGATTATCGTCGATTTGCAACCGACGAGAACAAACTAGTGTTTGAAAAAAATTTTTTAATCAATTTTTTTCACAGCAAGTCTCTCACTAATTTCTTTATTTTCCGCCCGTATGATGATGACGGAAACACATTCTTCATACTCCCGTGGAGGATACGGGAACTATTTAGAGTCGATCGTAAGATTGGGAGCTGGTTGATTCTTTCGATCGCTTTACTTGTGGTGCTATTCGCATTCTTCGTAAGGAATTATTGGTTCATGACGTTTCTTCTTGTTCCATTCATGTTTGTATTTTATAACAACACAGTTTACAGTGCTCGGATAACGAAATCGGGTATAGGAAGCAAGAATGTCACAACAACGGGTATAAACGCATTTACCTCGGATGAGCAGTCAGTAAATTTCTGCTCATTTCCGGAGAAAGGCGATGGTCCATGGTGGGTAAAGGGGAGAGTGAGTATTCTCTTACCCCCAATTGCATTGAAAAAAACTCACATGTTTTATCGAGAGACACTAAACATGTTGATGCATCTTGCATCAACCATGGACGGGCACATCAGTTGGCTTTGGTACTATCGGAGAAACCTCTCCAGTACACCATGGGAATTTACCTACACATACGACGCCAAAGGTAATGGACATGCGAAAGTCACCATTGATGCAGGCAACTCGGATTACCTCGTCCTTATCCCGATGATCGAAACTAAACATTCATTTATACTCTGTTTTGATTTTCTGCAAGATGACCAAGACATCTCACTCACAGGAGATGATCTCCTGGTGGGGCTTGCAAAGGAACGAACTGTCTGCACCGAAAAAATGTTTCGCCCAGTTCTTAAGTAGCCGTTCTCATGAGCATCCCGCAACAGTTTGTTGCGGCTTTTTTTATTTTCAACTTGTATACTTCACTTACTCTTTACAACCGATTTCAAATATCCTCGAATGGGTATTCTGGTATTCTCAAGAATATTAGAATGAAAAGGTGTTTGGTATCATGGGTGCATGCAAGGAGACCATCGCGAGAGTCCGAGAAAGGAGATGAAGAAACTTGAAGCGTGTTTCAAAGGTATCGCCAACCATCGCCGGATTGAAATACTTCTACTTGTACAAAAATCAAAAGGCATCACTCTCGACCAGATTGCGACGAAGCTCAATTGTAATCTCAAGACAGTATCAGAGCATACTCGCCGGCTTGTCCAAGCGGACTTGTTGGAGAAGTGTTATCACGGACAGTGTGTCGCACACTTCGTCTCACACCAAGGAAGGAAAATGATCTCATTTATTGAATCACTTTAAATCGAAAATTTCTTTATTCTAATATTCTTGAGAATATTAGAATACGACCGCACATTTTTAAAAAAATAAAAAAGTTTTCCACAGCGCGTGCCGAAAAATTTTTGTCATAAAAATTTTTTCTATTACACTCGGTGCAACGGATATGAAAGTATTTATTCACACAACATCTGTTGCGCGCGTTTGTGTTATTTTATTTTTATTTGCATTTTCCTTTTCTTTTGCTTCGACTACACATGCACAAACGATAATCTCAGACACTATTGCGGACGGTTCAGTATGGACGCCTGCACAAGGGCCGTATGTGATAGAGGGGGCGGTTGAATTACCAATAAATACAATCCTTACCATTGAACCCGGTACCGTCGTCAAATTTGATGAGTATGCAAGTATTGAAAGTCACGGCAGTATTTCTGCGATTGGAACGGCAGACAATCCGATCGTCCTCACTTCACTGAAAGATGATTCTACCGAAGGGGACACAAACGGAGATGGATCAGCTACCACTCCAGTTGCATATGACTGGAATGGAATCAATTTTTATGGACATGGAACAGGGACGTTTGATTACAACACCTTGCGGTATGGTTCTATTTACGACGGCAGTGCATCGACAAAAGTAGATATCGATCATCTTTCCTCCGACTATTCCGAACTTTTTTCTGATGGTGGTCCACTGACAGTTAAAAATTCATCAATACTGCACGCTTCTGGTGCGGCGGTGGAGGCTGGCAACAGCGCAACAGTAACCATTGATGCCACTACCATCGACAGCACTGATGGAAGTGGTGTTGATGCAAGCGGTGCAACAGTAATTATCTCCAATTCAACCGTAAAAAATACAGCCCCCAGTCAATTCAATGATGCGCTCTCACTCAAATCCCATGCAACTGCCACCATCGCAAACTCAATATTTGATGGTGGGACGAACGGTATTCATGGGTGGGGTACAAACACGCTCACTGTCACGAATTCGAAAATCAAAAACTTTTCAAATATAGGATTGTTTGATGGTCCGGGGATATATCTTTTTGGAGTTGTACAAAACGCTACTCTCGAACAAACAACGCCTGCGGATATTTCAGTTACAACTACCGAAATTGCCGACAACGGTACGGGGATTTTCCTTAACGGTGATTCGACGATCGACATTCATGACAATTCGATTCACGACAATACCACTGGTGCCGATGGTGCAAACGGCGGCGATCTCACAAACAACTGGTGGGGAGATCCGAGCGGTCCACGTGCGACAGACAACCCGGACGGTCTCGGCGATGAAGTAACCGACGGTACGAGCTATCGTCCGTGGCTTGGCAGCGACCCGCTTGCAACGGTAACCTGTTGCTCGAGCGTTGCGTTCATTCCGGGGATCGAAGGAAGTCGTTTGTACAGCAATGTGTCAGGAACGGAAAAACAACTTTGGGAACCGCACAACAACGCTGACGTTCGTGGGCTTTCAATGACGGATGCTGGTGCAAGCGTTGACCCGACTATCTATACAAAAGATGTAATTGATACGACTAACAGTTCATCAATCATTTCCTATCAGATATACGGCAAGTTCATTGACTCGATGAACGATTTGAAAAGCCAAAATGTTATCGCAGACTGGGAGGCACTGCCGTATGATTGGAGGTATTCGGTGACCGACGTTGTCGAAAACGGGGTACAGTTTCCAAACGCAAGTGTTCTTGACTTGGAGAGCGAAATCGAATCCTTGGCTGCAAACTCTCACACCGGAAAAGTGACGATCATAGCGCACAGCAACGGTGGACTTGTTACAAAGGCACTGATGGAAAAACTTGCAGCCGACAACAAGGAAGATCTGGTGGACAAAATCATATTTGTTGCAGTGCCACAACTTGGTACACCTGATGCGGTTAAGGTGCTTCTCCATGGAATGAATCTCGGTCCTTTTGGTGTGGTGATGAATCGAAGCACCGCAAGAGCATTTGCAGAAAATACTCCCGGTGCATATGGACTTCTTCCGTCAAAAAAATATTTTGATACTGTTACTGATCCGGTGGTGAGTTTTGATCCGAGTGTTGACGATGTAAACAATTTCACTACTACCTACGGAACCTCGATTTCTAGCAAGGACGGATTGGATGACTTTCTCCTTGGAAAAGATGGACGTGCAAAGCCGACAACTGACGACGTTGGTGACCCGAACGTGCTCAACAAAAATCTTCTCGATGATGCGAGTGTCATACATGATTCGCTCGACAATTGGCAACCACCTGACGGGATAGAGCTTTTCCAAATCGCAGGGTGGGGAGTGGATACGCTTAAGAATATAAAATATATTGCGAAGTATCCCTGTACCGCATTGATTATAGTAGGGACTTGCAAACCATATCTCGACGAGAAACCGATTACAACCGAAGAAGGTGATGGGACAGTTGTATATCCAAGTGCAATTTCATCCAATGCAACTAATTATTACTTTAATATCGATAAGTACAATGAAGAAAAAAGAGAAAAAATAAATCACCAAGATATTCTTATATCTTCATCAATTTTGTCACTTATTGATAATGTAATAAAAGATGTGGATGGACCAGTAGAATGGATTACAACTAACAAACCTTCTCCTGAAGACGGAGGGAAAAGAATTCACGTTTCGATCCACTCCCCAGCATCAATCGATCTTTATGATGTAAATGGAAATCACACCGGTCCAGTCGATAATCCTGATGGTGACATTGGTCTTTATGAAGAAAATATTCCAAACAGCTACTACATGGAATTTGGAGAAGGAAAATATGCCGGATTTTCCGCTGATGCCGGAAATATGATACGTATCCAGGGGACTGGTGCCGGTACCTTTACGCTCAACATTGATACTGTGGATGGCGATACAGTAACCGAAACACAGACATTTCCTGATATTCCAGTTACTCCAGACACGAAAGCGCAAGTTGTGTTGCCGCAAACAGGGCAAACGCAGCTTGCGCTTGATACCGATGGAGACGGAGCAACTGACTTTACCATCCAGCCAACAGAAGCGGATGATGAGATCGATCCTATCCTCTTTCTTCAAATCATGAAAAAGACCATCATTTCACTTGATCTTCCGGAAAAGATAGAAAAGCGATTACTGCAAAAAATCGACAAAGTGATAAAACTTGTTACCAAGGATAAAAAGAAAAAAGTCGTGGCGCTCATCAAGCAGTTCTCAATGAACATTCATGAGAAAAAATGGATCCGATCGAGGAAACTCACTGATGAACAACGTGCTTCTTTGGTTGAGATAATCGGAAATCTATTAGATAATATAAAATAATATGAATGCGAGAAAGAAACTAAAACTACTAATCATTTTTTCAATCATAATATTTCTTGTTGGTGTTATCTGTTTTTACTCAAATAATCTCCATATATGCGGTGATTATGGATGTTCACTCGATATAACTCTTGGTTATGGTAAACCGATAATAAATTTCTTCTTGACAATAATAGTTATTGCAATTCTCATGTTTTTCTTAAACGAAAAAATAATTAATTTCTGGATTAAGGTCATTTCTATTGTTACTCCAATCTTACTTCTGGTGTTATACATTTCACCAGCAAGCTGTCAGGGGGGATTCTTCCCTTGCTTCAATGACAGGGAAGCTATGTCGATCTACGCCAGTATTTTTTTCATCGCAACCACCCTCCTCACAGTCGCAATCAAAGCGATTGCACTCTCGGTCAAGCGGCATCGGGAGGGAGCGGTATGACACTGACTTGAAATATTTACCGTCTCTGATGGTATAATCATGGAATGGGTATCATTCAAACGTTTTTGCAGACAATTTGGGCTACGATTGTGTCGCTCGGCTGGGTCAAAGTGATCATCGCCGTCGTCATCATCGGACTCCTCACCCGCTTCAACAAACTGCTCGGATTTCTTGGCGCGATACTTTTCATCGCGTACCTGGCACACTGGATATAAGTGAGGAAGGAGGGAAGTTGCGGATTGTCTTGAACAGGACATTTATTATCATAATCATTACAACACCATGGAAACCACGGAAAATAAGAACGGCTCTATGAATCACGGCTCGGGGAAATGCGGCTGTGGATGCCTCATGTGCAGTGCAGGGCATCACCGCGTATTTCGTCTCGTCGCCGGTATCGTCATCCTCATCCTCGCGTTTGTGCTCGGCATGAAGTTTGGCGAGATGAGCGGATGGGAACACGGCGGCTTCGGCGGTCGCGACGATCGCATGATGATGCGCGGCAATACCTTTTATCAGTACAGCCCCTACGGTTCCTACGGTCCGAAAATGATGCAAGACATCCCGGCAACCGGCCCTTCGACATCAACGACGACTCCCGCACCAGCTAGCACGACACCGTCTACACCAGTGAAGCAATAAAAAGCTTTTGCTGAAGCAAAAAATCCGACACGTAGGTGTCGGATTTTTGTTTGGCGTCATATATGTATGAAATGTGCGAGATTATTTGCGCTTCCTCGCATAGCCGTGCGCAAGCGCGATGCAGAGGATGTTGCGGGCGCCCGCCGCGCGCAAGGCGCGGCGGGCTTCTTCAAACGTGGCGCCGGTCGTCGTCACATCGTCGACGATGAGGTAGAGGGCGTCCGCTTCGGCGTGCCGAAGCGGACGCAACGAATCGTTTACATTTTTCAACCGCGCCGATTTGTTTCTGATGTGCGCTTGCGGAAGCGTGGCGCGATATTTTTCGAGCAATCGTTCCACGCGCGCTCCGTCGATTGATTTCGAAAACAGTTGCGCAATGAGCTCGCTTTGATTGAATCCGCGCTCGCGCGTTTTTCTGCGATGTTGCGGTATCGGAACAAAAATGATGCGTTCAGGCGAGACGCTCTGGAGGGCGTCGGCGACGAACTCCGCGATTTGTTCGCTTCCGCTTGTTGCGAGCACTGCGACCGCTTCGCTCTTTCGATAGTACTTCATATCGTGGATCGCGCGCTCAACGAGTGCGCTTCCATAGTCGAACATCGCCATTCCTCCTCTCACTTCTACGTCTCCTGCCGGCGGAATTTTTGCCATACATCGCTTGCACAATGCACCTCCTCGTTTTTTACAGCCGATACAACGCGCGGGGAACAGAAATGAAAGAAAATCAAACGCCATAGAAAAAGGGCACCACTTACCTTATAATAGAGTGATATGAGTATACTCGACGGATTAAAGAAAGGGCTTTCGAGCATTTTCGGCGCCAAAGAAGACAACGTAGTAGTCGGGATTGATATCGGTACCTCATCGATAAAAGTTATCCAGCTCAAAAAAGAATCCGGCCGCGCCGTACTCGATACCTATGGCGCGCTCTCACTCGGACAATACGCCGAGGGTGGCATCGTCGGGCAAGTCACCAATCTCGAAGCGGAGACACTCGCGCGTGCGCTTGGCGACGTGCTCAAAGAAACCAACATCACGAGCAAGAACATCGTGCTCGGGATCCCGTCTGCGTCATGCATCGTGTTTATCATCCAGCTTCCCGCGGAGATCGAAGAGCGCGATCTGCCGACCGTCATTCCAAACGAGGCAAAAAAGTTTATTCCGGTCCCGATCACTGATGTCTCCCTTGATTGGTATGTTATTCCGCGGCGCGAGGATTCCGGAGTGGAGAGTCGTGTACTTTTGGAAAGTGGGGGACAGCCAAAGATTTCTATCCTTGTTGTCGCCACGCTCAATGAGACACTCATCAAATTTACCGAGATCATGAAAAAAGCGAGCCTCCCGATGGACAATCTCGAAATCGAAGCATTTTCAAACATCCGTTCGGTACTCACGCGCGAACTTTTCCCGGTACTCATCGTGGACATCGGTGCATCAAAAACGAAGCTCACCATCGTCGAACATGGCATCGTGGAGACGTTTCGTCTCGTCAACCATGCCGCCCAAGACATCACGCTCTCCATCGCTCACTCGCTCGAAATGTCGTTTGACAAAGCGGAGGCGGTAAAAAAAGAAAGCGGTCTCATCGCCACGCCAGAGCATCCGCAAATACCAGACATCATCAAGACGCATCTCGTCGGCATTTTCCAAGAAGCAAACGCGACGATTCTCGCCTACGAAAAACGCTACAACAAAAATATCGGCAAGGTCATCTTTACCGGTGGGGGATCCATGATCCGCGGACTCATCGACTACGCCAAGGATAGCTTCTCTGCCGAAATCGCGATGGCGGATCCGTTCGCAAAAGTGGAAACGCCGGTCTTTTTGCAAAGCGTCATGAAGTCCACCGGTCCGGAATTTTCGATCGCGCTCGGTCTTGCGATGAAAAAGCTTTCATAATACTGACTCTCTCTTAAAGAGGTGGTAAACTACCTTCGAACCAAACCACCATTGCTATGAAACTCTTTTCCGCTATCGTGATGTTCTTTGAGTTTGTCGGATTGGCATTCGGCTCTGAAGGGGTTGAATACGAGCGTTCGACAAAATAAGCGAACATCCGCTCACTCTGCTCGTATGGCGGGGTGTTTTTTTAAATAACGCTTCCAAAAGAAGTGTTTTTTATCTTTTCCCCTTGCACGTTGATATAAAACAGGGGATAATTTGTCATATAGATGGAGCCATCAATCCCCACATCGTTTATTCCAAAGCGTCCGGTTACCAATGAAAGTTACGTGACGGTGCGAAAGAGTCGTACAGTCGGCGTGCTCTCGCTCCTTGCCGGCATCGCCGTCATCGGCACGGCACTTGCGTTTGCCGGCACGTATCTGTATGGAAAGTCGCTCGCAGGCCAAGAAGTGAAGCTCCAACAACAGATCGATGATGCAAGAAAGGGAATTGGCACGGATTTTGTCGCTGATATGAAGCGGCTTACCGAGCGTATCAGTGGTGTCGAGGCACTCCTACAAACGCACATCGTCGTCACCCCGATCTTTCAGGCGCTTCAGGCGACCACGATTCATTCGGTGCAATACAAGACATTCAGCTACGAATTTTTGACCGATCCGGGGACCCAGGTACAGACGGTCAAAGTGACACTCGAAGGTATTGCAAAAAGTTACAGCACGATCGCACTCCAGTCTGATGCGTTTTCGCAGAGCACATTGATAAAAAATCCGGTGTTCTCCGATCTCGCTCTCGATGACAAAACCAATACCGTCAATTTTAAATTGCAGTTTGATGTTGCACCGAGCGACCTCTCATACGAGGCATTCATTGATGCAAAATCTCCTTCACAACAGTCCGCGTCGGTTCCATCAAGTACGCCGGCAACGACTCCTGTCACTCCACCATCACCATGAGATATATTTTTTCAGTCATTCTTATAATCGTGTCAATCGGGGTGCTCATCACCTATGTGAAGCCGCGTTATGACAATCTAAAGAGTTTGCGAAGTGACATCACGGCGTTTAACGACAACCTCGATACCGCCAACAAACTCAAAGAGTCTCGCGAAGCGCTCATTGCAAAATACAACGCGATTCCAAAAGAAGATCTCGACAATCTAAAGACGTTGCTTCCGGACAATGTCGACAATATCCGCCTCGTCATCCAGATCGATTCGTTGGCGACAAAGAACGGACTTTCAACCGTGCGCAATATTTCTTATCAAGCGTCCGATCTCGCGTCCAGTCAAAGCCAAGACCCCAGCCAAAATCCCGACGCGCAA
Source organism: Minisyncoccota bacterium (assembly GCA_035548655.1). GTDB lineage: Bacteria > Patescibacteriota > Minisyncoccia > Phycocordibacterales > UBA9973 > UBA4124. The sequence goes on along the minus strand of DASZSN010000008.1, from coordinate 3,976 downwards.
AAGCCATACGGAAGCTTCGTCATCTCGTTTGAAACCACCGGCCAATACCAAAATTTCCTCTCGTTCCTCTCCGATCTCGAAGAAAATCTCCGCCTCGTGGACGTTACCGGCATCGAGTTCACTCCCAACCAGCTCATCCCCGGCATCGCCGCGAATATCGGATACAAGGTCACCCTTACCACGTATTGGTTGAAACAATAATATGAGTAAAAAAGTAAAAATTTTTGCAATCGTCGTCATCAGCCTTGCGGCACTTATTGCCATCGGGACGTTTCTTGGAAGAAAGACGTCGTCTGTTCCGACGGTGACATCAAGTGATCTCTCATCGACGTTTGGTGCGGGAATCGCCTCGTCTACAACAACCGCAAGCAATGCGACAAAGGGTGGAGAATTTGCCGCGCTTCTTTCGAGTATCAATAGCATCACTATCGACGACTCCATTTTTAGCAATCCCGCATACAAAGCGTTGCGCGATCACCCGATCTCTGTTGGTACCGATATTATCGGGCGAACCAACCCCTTTGCGCCCGTGGGAACGGATGTGGTGAACAACGGAAGCGTTGGTGGAAGTACCGGGACCGGCAGTACCAGTAGCACAACCGGCACGAGCAGTTCAGGCACAACGAGCAAAACCGGCACTACCAGCACCGGTGGCGGCACGAGTGCCGGTACTGGTGGCACTAGCAGTTCCGGCGGCGGCTCGGCAACTCTTTCACTACAGACATTGCAACCCGGCAAAGTAACGAGCACGACCGCGGAGTTTGCCGCGCAAATCTCGTATACCACTACCGATCCGGTTGCCATGGTATTTCAATACGGTCCGACCGACACTTTCGGTTCGGCGACAACTCCGATGTCGGTGAGCAAGATCGGCACCGTCGTACAAACAGTCACCGGTCTCACACCAAACACGCTCTACTATGTGCAAGCGGTCGCGGTAGCAGGGTCGAATACCGTCACGAGCAATACGATGACCTTCTCCACGACAACACCGGTCGGCCAATAAATGTTTCTCGATTTTCTCCTTTCACAAAATATCATCACCGAGTTGCAGTACAATCGCGTACTCGCCGAACTCGATACGAAATATGAAGGCAACCTCTCAAAGGCGCTTCTTGCGACCGGGCTTTCTGAAGATGCGCTGACGCAAGCAAAAGCGGTATTTTATAAACTTCCGTATCAAAAAATCGCCGCCAAAGACGTCGCGTACGATACGCTCAAATACATCAGCGAAGACGCCGCTCGCCACTACAAGTTTGTACCGATCGGCTTTGCCGAGGGAGTACTCTCGGTCGGAGTAACCGAACCGGAAAACATCGAAGGAATGAACGCGTTGCAGTTCATCTCATCGAAGCTTGGCGTGCCGTTCAAAGTGTTTCTCATATCACTTTCTGACTTTCTTTCCATCGTCGAAAATTACAAAGCCTTTTCCGAAGAGGTAAATCAAGCGGTGGGAGAACTCAACACCGAACTCGAAGAAGCAAATCAAGAGGTCGCTCGAGTCAGAGGCAGTGGGGGGAAGAAGGACCAAGGGGACAAGGCAGACATCACCGAGGACGCACCGATCATCAAAATCGTCGCTGTCATTATCGATCACGCGGTCTCCGGCAGGGCATCCGACATCCACATTGAAAATACCGGTGAAGGGGTAAAGGTTCGTTATCGTGTCGACGGCGTGTTGCACACGACGCTTTCGCTTCCGCTCAACACCTTTGACGGAATCGTCGCTCGTATCAAAATCCTCTCCAAGCTCCGCCTCGACGAAAAGCGCCGTCCACAAGACGGATCGTTTGCCACCATGATCGAAGGACGAAAGATTGAGTTTCGTGTCTCGACATTTCCGGCGTACTTTGGCGAAACAATCGTGATGCGAATCCTCGATGCCGAGCACGGCATCAAGACGATGGGAGATCTCGATCTTCGACCCGACAATCTCCAACTCATCAAAGACGTCATTACCCGTCCGTATGGGTTGATTCTCATCTCCGGTCCGACAGGATCCGGAAAATCAACGACGCTCTACTCGATGCTCACCGAAGTTGATCGCGAGACGAGCAACGTCGTCTCACTCGAAGATCCGGTGGAGTACCAAATCCCGGGCGTTGTGCAATCACAAGTCATGCCGGAAATCGGATATACGTTTGCGACCGGACTTCGTTCCATCCTTCGTCAGGACCCGAACATCATCATGGTGGGAGAAATCCGCGACAAAGAAACCGCCTCGCTTGCCATTCAAGCGGCACTCACCGGTCACTTGGTCTTTTCGACCATTCACACCAACAATGCCGTCGGTATCATTCCTCGTCTCATCGATATGGGGATCGATCCCTATCTCATCGCGCCGACGCTCATTCTCGCGATGGCACAGCGTCTCTTGCGCCGCGTACACCCGAGCGCCCGAAAAGAGGTTCCGATGGATGAAGCGACGAAAGAATTCATCGAAAAGCAATTTTCCGACCTTGATCCAAAAACGCACGAAAAAATAAAGATTCCAAACAAGATGTTCACCATCACTCCGTCGTCAGAAGTGCCGTCCGGTACGCAAGGACGCGTGGCGGTGTTTGAAATGTTCCCGATCGACAAGGAGATGCAACAGCTCATCTTGAAAAATCCGGTCGAGGGCGAGCTCTACAAGCTGGCGAGAAGCAAAGGGATGCTCACTCTTCGCGAAGACGCGATTCTCAAAGCGCTCAAAGGAGACGTGCTCATGCAAGAAGTGTACGGGCTGTAGTATACTCAAAAGACATATGACACAAGAGACGACGACAAAAGAAAAAGACGCCAAACAAAAAACCGTTTTTATTGTCGACGACGATTCCTTTCTACTCGATATGTACGCGCTTCGTTTTACGCAGGCCGGATACCATGTCGAGACCGCGATGAATGCCGATCAGACGATCGAGAAGCTTAAAAGCGGCATCGTGCCGGATGTGATGCTCCTCGATGTGGTCATGCCGGTTACCGACGGGTTCGAACTGCTTGAAAAGATGAACAGCGAAGGAATCGCAAAGAATGTCTTGAAGATTTATCTATCAAATCTCGGTCAAGATCAAGACATCGCACGCGGAAAAGAGCTCGGAGCGGTAGGATATATTGTCAAAGCAAGCAGTACCCCTTCAGAGGTCGTCGCAAAAGTTGAAGAAATCATCCATGGCAATAAATAACAAAAAAGGATTTGAAGAGTTGATCGACATCCTCATCCGCGAGGATGGTTCCGACTTGCACCTCTCTGCTGAGCGTTCTCCGGCGATTCGCGTCAATGGTGAGCTGTCGTTCTTGCTCAATCATCCGCCGCTTTCGCAGGAGGATATGACCGGGGTCCTTCGCGAGATTCTCACCCCTGAGCAGTACAAGCGCTTCCAAGATACCCAAGAGCTTGATTTTTCATACCACTATCAAGGGACGACACGACTTCGCGGCAATGCATTTATCCAACAAGGAAAATTTTGTGCGGCATTTCGTTTGATTCCGCACGTTAAAACGCTCGAAGAGCTGCGCCTGCCGCCGATTCTCGCCGACTTTGCGCGCAAGAAACAAGGGTTCTTTTTGGTCGTGGGGCCGATCGGACAAGGAAAGTCTTCGACCATGGCGTCCATGGTGGGACTCATCAATGAAGAACGCGCGGCACACATCATCACCATCGAAGACCCGATCGAGTACATTTATGAACAAAAAAAGGCCATCATCGATCAGCGCGAGATCGGTATCGATACGGGCACCTTTGAGGCAGCGCTTCGAAGCGCGTTTCGCGAAGACGTGAATGTCATGTTGATCGGGGAAATGCGCAATACAGAAACTATCGGCACTGCGGTCACCGCGGCGGAAACCGGTCACCTCGTGCTCTCCACCCTTCACACCAACAATGCCTCGCAAACGATCGATCGTATCATCGACTCGTTTCCTGCCGGTCAACAAGATCAAGTGCGCCTCCAACTCGCAGGTTCGCTTCTCGGTGTCTTCTCTCAGCGTCTCATCC
>DASZSN010000007.1:0-18676 GCA_035548655.1 Minisyncoccota bacterium | reverse complement strand
CCAAAGTCATCACTGTTGAAACCGGTGCCACCGTCAATGCTCCCCTCTTCATCAACGCAGGTGAAACCATCCGCATCAACACCGAAACGGGAGAGTACGTCGAGAGAGCATAAGCTTTCGAGATAGTGAGCGTGCCGAGTGAGAAAACAAAAACCACCCTCTCGGGTGGTTTTTGTTAGTTTGCAATGTACGGCAACAGCCCCATGAAGCGAGCACGTTTGATCGCTTCCGCGAGCGAGCGTTGGTTTTTTGCGGTAAGTCCAGTACGCTTTCTCGAGAGAATGCGACCGTTTGGGTTCAAGAATCGCTTGAGATTTTCGATATCTTTATAATCGATAAAGCGAATGTTGTTTGAATTAAAGTAATCTTGTTTCATAGGTTAAAACGGAATGTCTTCTAAATTGATTTCTTCATCGGGATATTCAATCGTATCGAGATCAGCAGGAGCATCCTTTTGCGGCACTTCTGCGTCACTTGCACTCTTTGTCGGAGCGGATGACGGCGCGCCGCCGGTTCGCGGACCAAACTGAAATCCTTCGACAATGATCTCCGTGCGGTAGTTTTTCTTGCCGTCTTGGCCTTCCCAACTTCGTGTCTGGATGCGTCCTTCGATCATGACCGAGCTTCCTTTGTGCAAATACTGCGCCATGGTTTCCGCCGGTCGACCAAATGCGACGATATTGTGAAAGTCAGTCGCTTCTTTTCGTGCACCGCTCTGGTCTTTCCACACGCGGTTGGTAGCGATACCAAAGGTCGCCACTTTTGCGCCGGAAGGAATCGCCTTGAGTTCAGGGTCGCGGGTCAGATTGCCGATGAGAAATACTTTGTTTAAATACATAATGTGATGGTAGATAGTTAGTAGTAAGGAGGGAGCAGAAAAGAACGTTATTCTTTCTTTTCTTCAGCTTCATCCGCAGAAGGGGTTTTCTCGATTATATCATCTGCCACATCGGGAAGCTTCTCGTGATCCTCTTTCATTTCTTCATCGCTCTCTGCAAGGGAATCCTGATCGGCAATGACTTCGATACTTTCGGCGGATTCTCGTTTTGCGTCGACCTTCGGCTTTTTAAAGGCGACGGTATTTTCAAGGCTCGTCTTGATGATCAAATAACGAGCAAGCTCATCCATCCCGTCGAGAGACTTTTTGAGCGCGCTCATTCCTTCAGGGGCGCACACGAACTTGATCCAGCCGAAGTTTCCCTGGCTGTACTTTACTTTGGTGCTTCCCATATGACGCTCCATTTTATAGGCGAGATCGATAAACTCCGGTCCGCCATCGGTTTTTACTTCCCCACCGGCGCTTTTGATGGAGCCTTTAAGCGCATCAACAAGTCCTGGCAACTCCGCTTCGGTTGCGGTCGGCACGAGAAGGTACCCGAGCTCATAGGCGCGGGTGTCTGTATCTGACATACGTACAAATATTGAATTATTGAATAAAGGAGCCCTTCGAGACTACCCTTTCTCTCTGGACTGTGTTTTGCTACAAATCGCGTTGCTTTTCTGCAAAACATGAGCCCGCCTTGGACCTCTCGCCTTGTCGGCGAGTATATTCCCTAACCACTATGGCGGGAAAACGGGGGCTATGGGCACATACTAACGGAAAAAGGTGTTTTTGTAAATAACGATGTCGTTTAGAGGCGAAACAATGTCTTTGCGTTTTCAACGAGCGTAGCTTGCGCCTCCTCAAGCGACACCCCTTTTATCTCGGCAATCTTTTTTACCGTCTCCACAACATGCCACGGTTCGCATCGCGTTCCTCGATACGGCTCTGGTGCGGCAAAGGGGGCATCGGTCTCGGAGAGGATGCGATCGAGTGGTACCATCCGCACCGCCGCATCATAGTCGCGCGCAAACGTAATCGGTCCTGCAAATGAAACATAAAACCCAAGGTCGAGAAATGCCTGTGCGATCCGTGTGTCACCGGCAAAAAAGTGCGCGGTGCCGGTCATGGTCGGATGCTGTTCTTTGTATTGTTGCAAAATAACAAGCGCATCATCGTACGCATCCATGGTGCCGGCCTGCGCTCTGATGTGGAGCATGAGCGGAAGATTTTTTTCCACGGCAAGAGCGATCTGCATTTGAAACAGTTTTTTCTGTTCTTCTTTCCCGATACGATCTCGATCGCGATAATAATCAAGGCCACATTCGCCGATGGCGACCACTTTTGGCTTGTCTGCCAGTGCTTCGAATAGGTTCTTTTCAAACTCCCTTCCCCAATCGGTGGGATGCTGACCGATGATCGCCCAGATGCTTGCATGTTTGTGTGCGAGCTCGACCGCAAGTTTCGAGGATTCATAATCAATGCCCACGCATATCGTCGCGGTGTCGTGCGCTTCCATACGCGCAATCGCCTCGTCGCAATCGTCATCGAATTGGGAGAGATTGAAGTGGGAGTGGGTGTCGATATAGTTCATATATTACAAGCGGGCAAACAATGGTGCTTCGGGTTTTTTGTTTTCTTTGATAAGAGCTTCTATTTTTTGGGCAGTTATTGGCATGAATGGTCGTAATTTTATTGTAATCTCTACTAAATATTGGAGGAGTGCCTCAATGGTGATTTTCGCCTTCCCGAAATCAACCTTTAGTAATTTGAATGGTTCTTCCGTCTGAATAAGATGATCACATAGGGAAATCTTTGACCAGATCGCATTCATTGCTTTGTCGAACTCAAAGTTGTTCATGAGTTGATCTTGATCTTGAAAAGTTTTATGAGAATCAAACCAATCAAGAACGACTTGTCTAGTTTTTATTTCGTTTATTGAAGCCATGGTCATAACTCGACTCACCAAATTGCCAAGCCCGTTGGCAAGATTTGCTTGGTACGCATCTCGTATTGTTTCTTCTGTCATATCAGAATCATCAAACGTGTTCACGTGACGAAGGAGATAATAACGCAACACATCGGTGGCACACTCTCCTGCTACCGGTCGAAACATCTCAACTATCTGGTAGGGATCGAGTACGTTCCCGATCGATTTTGACATTTTCTGTCCGCCGGAATTGATGAAACCATGATATACCACCTTGTCAGTTGGTTTGATTTTTGCAGACATGAGCATCGCCTGCCACATGATGGATTGAAATCGTACTTGATCTTTTCCTGCAGTTTGTACCACTTCACCGTCAATCCAAAACTTTTTGAACTTTCCCTCTTTGTCATCAGGCCAACCCAACGTCGAGATATAGTTGGTGAGCGCATCAAACCACACATACATGACCTGGCTGTCATCATCTGGTACCGGTACCCCCCAACTCATGCGACTTTTCTCTCGCGAAATACTGAAATCCTCGAGTCCGCCTTTGACGAAATTGATTGCCTCGAGACGACGCCATTCGGGAAGAATTACTCCGTCGTGCGAGAGATACTCAAGGAGCTTGTCTTGATATGCGCTCAATCGAAAATGGTAGTTTTCTTCTTCGATCTCAACGAGATCAAGCGTGGGGTGGTTGGGACATCTTCCATTTACCAAATCTGCTTCTTTAACAAACATTTCATCACTGACGCAGTAGAGTCCTTTGTACTTCTTTTTGTAGATATCGCCGGCGGCAAGACAACGACGCCAAAGCTCTTGTGCGGCAGCGATGTGATCGGGATCAGTGGTACGAATAAACCGATCATTTGAGAGATTGAGCAGTGCTTTTAATTTTCGAAATTGTCCAGCGTAATAATCAACATATTCGACAACATCACGATTTTCTCCTTTTGCTTTTTGAAATATTTTTTGACCATGCTCATCGGTACCAGTGTTAAAAAAAACTTCGGCACCGTGTAAACGATGGTAGCGAGCGATGGCATCGGTCTGCACCGCCTCCATCGCGAAACCGACGTGGGGATCTGCATTCACGTATGGAAGCGTGGTGGTGATATACAATGACTTTTTCATGACTATTTTGGAATAACGTCGGTAACAGGCACGAGCTTTTGTTTCTCGATGTCGCTTAAGTATTCAAGGACGAATACCGCGACCGGCATGGCGATAAGCGCGCCCCAAAACCCGGCGAGTGTAATACCGATCAAAAACGCGAGAAGCACGACCAACGGTGGAATACCAACGACACGTTTCGAGATCACCGGTGACAAAATATAACTTTCGATCTCATGAAGGATGACGTAAAAGATGAGCACCTTGATGGCGAGGATAACACCACCGTTGATGACTGCGAGCAAAATGGCGATTACTGCGGCGAAGAGAATCCCAAACGGAATGAGCTCCGCGATACCACTCACCAGACCGATGAGAAAGGCGTACTGCATGCCAAGGAGCACGAGCACTACGATGGTGATGGCGCCGACGATGAGTCCGAGAAGCAGTTGCCCTTTGAACCATAGACCGATCTTTCGCTGAGTACGCGCCCAGAGATCGACAACGTATTTTTCATCCTTGGCGGGAGTAAGGATGCGCAAGAATGCGTCGATCCCATGCTCTTGGATAGAGAGATAAAATGACATGACGACGACCAAAATGATATTGAGCAATCCGCCAAAGGTCGAACCGATGACGGAGGTCGCCCCCTGGGAGAGCACTGAAGTTGCTGATTGTATGCCGGAGAGCAATCCGGAGAGTGACGATTGGTGCGCAAGCGAGCTTACCAACTGCGTCGCTCCCTGAACGCCCTCGCTCGTTACGGGCGCCGCGCTTGGAAGATATTTTGATAAAAGGACGATGACGCTTGAAAGTTCGCGAAAGAGAATCGGCACGAATGCATAAAAGACCATCAAGAGCGCACCGATGACCACCGTAAAGATGATGGGGACCGCAACGATGCGTTTGAGACCGAGACGCTCCACCGCCCGCACCCCTGCCTCAACAAAGGAGGCAATGACGATGGAGACGATCAGTAGAAGGATGATCTCCCGAAGGCGCCATGCGAGCAGTGCGGCAAAAATAAGGAGGATGATTCGAATGACGCTCCCGGTGCTGATTTTTGTCGTCCCTTTGCTCGCAATCATAGTGGTATCGTACCATTCCCGAGAAACCCCGTACAGAGAGGGGTGATGCGCCGTTATAGAGGAAGCCTATCAAAGAGTTTCAACGGAAGATCCCGTGTGGCAAACGGTCCAACAAGCGCGATGTTTGCCTTCTTTTTCTGAAAAATCACCTTTGCCACCCGTTTGATATCATGTGCGCTCACGCGGCGAATCTCACGGATGAGCGCATCGGGACTTTTTATCGTTTGTCGCAGAACCATCTGCGTTCCATAAAAGGTGGCGATATCATCAGAGCGCTCGAGTGCGAGGGTGAGTGTGCCGATTGAAAACTCTTTTGCTTTTGCAAGCTCTTGTGGAGAGACGAGCTCGGTCGTAAGCCACGCACATTCCTCAAGAATGCGACCGACCACTTCGGTGAGTCGTTGTTTGTCGATACCGGCGGCGATAGAAAAAATGCCGTGGTCGAGAAAACTTTCTTGCGATGCGCTCACATAATAGGCGACGCCGAGCTCTTCGCGAAGCAGTTGGAACAGTCGCGAGCTCATCCCTCGTCCGAGAATCGTGGCGATGAGACGCGCCACTGCCATGTCTTTGTGTCCGCGTGGCAATGATCGGAACCCGATGAGCACGTGCGCCTGATCGATCGCTTTTGAGAAAACGCTCGTGCGCGGCGCGCGCTGTGTGCCGTTGGTTTTTTTGCGCGCCGCGCGAGTCCCTTTTGTCAAAGATCTAAAATACGTTTTTGCAAGCGCCACTCCATCGTGCGCAGTGATCTTGCCGGCAAGCACGAGTACCGTATTTGCGGCGGTATAAAAATCTTTTTTATAGGAAAGGAAATCGGGGCGCAACAACGCTTGCACGCTCTCTTTACTCCCGATAATCGAGCGACCGAACGGCTGGTCACCGTACATAAGCGAGAGGAGCACATCGGAGACTTTGTACTGTGGCATATCTTCATACATGTTCATCTCTTCGATGATGACTCCTTTCTCCTTTTGTATTTCTGCGTCAGGAAACGTGGAGTGGAGATAGGTATCCGAGAGAATGTCGAGATAGCGGTCGGTATGCGTCGGATTGCCTTTTGCAAAATAGCTTGTGTATTCATAATCCGTAAACGCGTTTGAAATCGCGCCGAGGCTTTCGAGTTCTTCGGAAATGACCTTTGCGCTCGGACGACGTGTCGTCCCTTTGAAGCACATGTGTTCGAGGAAGTGTGACAATCCGCTCTGTCGTTTGGTCTCGAAGGCGGAGCCGACACCAACGAACACCTGCGCGGTGACGGTGGTTGCCATCGGTTCGGGAACCACAAGGAGACGGAGACCGTTTGAAAATGTTTTGGTAAAAACGTTTTTCATCGGGACTACAGGTGCAATTTTTCTGAAAAATAGCGCTCCAGATCACTGATAACGATGCGCTCCTGTGCACCACTGTCGCGGTCGCGCACGGTCACCGTATCAGCGTGTTCCGGCGTTTCGCCGAGGGTATCAAAGTCGACGACGATACAAAACGGGGTGCCGATTTCGTCTTGACGGCGGTAGCGTTTGCCGATGTTGCCGTTGTCATCCCATGCCACCGCACCAAAGCGCTTTTTAAGCGTGAGAAATACTTCCTGCGCTTTTGCGACGAGCTCCGGTTTGTTTTTGAGAAGCGGAGACACGCACATTTTGATCGGTGCGACAGACGCAGGAAATGCGAGGAATACGCGTGTATTGTCCCCTGTTCCCTCCTCGTGGTAGCTTGCGGTCAACAGTGCGAGCACCAGCCGATCGACGCCAAACGTCGGTTCGATACAATGCGGTACAAACCGCTCGCCGCTCTCCTCGTCGTAATAGCTCAAGTCGACCCCCGAATGTTCAGCATGCTTGTTGAGATCATAATCACTGCGATATGCGAGACCGAGCAGTTCTTTTTGTCCAAACGGAAAATCAAACTCGACGTCGACACTGCGAGATGAATAGTGCGCTCGATCTTGTGCTGACACTTCGATAGTGTGAAGTCCGTCGGTGATGCCGATCGTACTTAGAAAACGCATCTGCTGGTCTTTGAAATAATCAAACCATTTCTCCCACTCGTCAGGGCGAACGAAAAACTCTAGTTCCATTTGTTCGAACTCGCGCACACGAAAGAGAAAATCCCGCGGAGCGATTTCGTTGCGAAACGCTTTGCCGATTTGCGCGATGCCGAACGGAAGCTTCGGATGAAATGTGTCGAGGATGTTTTTAACATTGACGAACATACCTTGCGCCGTTTCGGGACGGAGGTACGAAATGCTCTCATCATTTTCAACTGCGCCCACCGTTGTTTTGAACATCATGTTGAACTGCCGAGCGGGACCAAACGATGCTTTTGTCCCGCATACCGGACAACTCGCCATGTCGATTTGATCGGCGCGAAAGCGGGATTTGCAATTGGCACACTCCACCATCGGATCAGAAAACCCGCCGACGTGCCCACTCGCCTGCCATATCTTTTGGTTCATCAAAATGGCGGTGTCGACACCGTAGACATCGGTGCGGTCGGTGACGAACTGCTTCCACCAGAGTGCTTTGATGTTGTTTTTGAGGGCGACGCCGAGCGGTCCGTAATCATACGTCCCCGCAAGCCCCCCATAAATCTCGGAACCGGGAAAGACAAACCCGCGCCGTTTGGCGAGCGATACGATTTTTTCCATGAGACCTTCCATTGGGCTATTTTACCATTTAGTGGCGTTTCTGCTTACTTTACAGCTTGGATTCTTGTCGCTTTATAAACTTGCAACTGCATGAACCTGAGACTTCCTATGGCAGCACTTTCTCGGCACCAATCGTATAAATGGGGTCGGTTGCCAGACGGGTGGTGAGTGCGGGACGAGTAGCGGTAATCGTCGTATTGGCAACAGCATCGTCGGCCGAAATACTCGTCTCGGAGAGCAGTGTCGGTTCGAGACCGACATCGGAGGTCGACGGACGAAATGTTACCTGAAACGATACACTTCGAGAAAGCGGAACATTTGTCGCCTTGGGGAGCGATCCCGCGTTCCATGTCACCGTTTGGGTGTCGGGATTGTAGGTGACATTTTCGGTTTGCGGAGAAACGACACCCGCCCATGCCACTCCTTGAGGAAGCGTCGCCGTTGCGACGACATTTGCAAGTGGGTTGTCTGTCGGGCGCACTGTCCAGGTAATCGTGTAGCTCGTCTCTTGGTTTGCTTTTGGTGGAAACGGACCGGTGTTCTTTATCGGACCGATCGAGTAGGTCGACTGCGCGGCGAACTGCACGTGCGAAGCGAAGCGGATGACCTTTTGATCGAGATCGGTGATAGTTTTTTCTTGATTTTCCAAATCAGGAATCGTCCCATCAACAGAAAGTGAAAGCGTGACATCGGAGTGATCGGTTGAAAGCGGCGCGAAAGAAAAGGTGAAGTTTCCAGTTTGCCCGGGATCGATCGATGCGAGCGCGGGATCAGAGTTGGCATTCCACGTGATGGTATGGTCGAGTTCGCTGATGTACGCGTTGTCGGCTTTGATTGATGATTGGTCGATCGACGTTCCATCGAAGCTTAAGGTAAACGTCGGCCGCGAGACCGTATATGCGGTGGTATTTTTCCAACTGATTGCTCCGGTTATTTGCGATCCGATGGGAATCGCGATGATGTCGGTATCCGCCTGGTTTGCGGAAATATCCGCGGTGATGAACGGTTGTTCGATCGTCACCGTGTTGAGGACCGAGTTGTACGCGACATCGATGTGGTTGTCGGTATCGGAGACGGGAGAGCCGAGATAGATGCGAAATGCCCGCTCATCTCCTTCGAGGCCGTCGAGTTTGCCTTTGATAGCGATCGTCTGTTCGGCCCCTTTTGCAAAATCGCCAAGTGACCAGACGTTGTTGTTCGCGCTCGGCGCAGGAGAGGCGGATTCAAAAACATAGCCCGTCGGATACTCGACGCGAATGATGGCGTTTTGAAGTGGCTGATCACCGGTAAAGAGACTACGGACGGAGAGTGTAAATGTCTGATTGGCGGCAACGGTCGGCGGCGCATCCACGGTGAGGAGAATCGGAGAAGCGTTGATGGTCACCGCGAAACTGCCGGCCTTTTGAAATGTTGCGGTGGAAGCGGCGAGGTGATAGTTGAGCGTCGCGTTGATGGTGCGCACGACTCCTTGCTCTCCATAGAGCACGACAGTAAAGCCGACGCTTTTTGTTTTTCCGGAACCGATAGTGCCGAGCTGTTGGACGAGGTGTGTCACTTCACTTCCGGTCTCATCGGTCGCGCCTTTGGGATAATCGAGAGTAAGCGATGCGTTCACGAGATCCTCGGCATTTTTGTTCACGATTTCAACTTGTATGGGAAGCTCTTCACCGGCGGCGACAAATGAATTGCCGAGGATTGAGAGGTCGACGTTTTTGCTCGAAATAGTGACTGCGCCACGAAAAACCGAAAACGCCGCAAGTCCTCCGGCAACAAGAAAAAAAATCAACGAGAAAAAGAAAAAGCGCTTATAGCCGGAAATATTGATTCTTCGCGGTGCTTTGTTTTTTGGAATGTTCTTTTGCCCCCACGTCGAAGTGACATTTTGACGGATCGGATGAAGGATGCCGTATTTTTGCTTTGGGATGCTGTCCGGATTGCGCGCGTAGAGGTGCTTTTGCAATTCCTCGATGTGATCGATTTCATCAGGCATTGCATAAATTATAGCAAAATTGGGCGTTGTACGTGGTGTTTCTGACTTGTATCAGCCCCTGTTACAACTGTGTGTAGCCGATACTTTCATTTGCGCTTTTGATGAGGCGTGAACGGGACAGTGGGCTGATGCGGCTTGATGCCTCGCCAAGCGGAAGCTCCATCATCCATTCTTCACCCTCCGGGATCGATCCGTAGCCGAGAAGCGCCATGACGCGCGAAAGTGACACCGTATCAAATGAGAGTGGTTGGTGATCTTCGAAAAGACAATCAACACAATGCGTGAGGTGCAAAAAAAGCTCTTCGTTCGCCTCCTCGCCGCGACAAAAGCGAAGCACCGCGTGAAGCGTGCGAACGAAACTGCGCGCAAGCGCACCGCGCGTGTTGCCGGAGAGTGGATGTGCCGTCGTAATCACATTGACGAGTCGCCACGTATCTCGCCCCTTGACGAGATCTGCCGACGCGCGAGTGTATTCGGATAGTTGCATCCGTAGTTTCGCTCGTGCTCGGCGCACTCCCTGGACGGTTGCCATCACCAACCCAAACTCTCTGGTGAAGAGCCACACCCGCGCGTTGGTCTCCCCCGCCGGCGCAATTTTCAATATGAAGCTGTCAGTGTGATGGATGGGGTGCATGGAAAGTAGTAAATAGTTAATAAAAGCTATTTCTCTATTGTAACTCGAAACAGTGCATCTCCGAGCTTTATTTCTTGTCCGTCATTTTGAGCAAACGTTACATTTTTTGCGAGCACGGTTTTTTTGAAATCATCTATAAATTGAGATAACAACTGTTGTGCTTCTGGGTCAATGATGATCGTAACAACATCACTTGGTGTCAAACCGCTTGTTTTTCGCAAATCCTGCACCGCGCGAATGAGTTCACGATAATCCCCTTTGAGTTTCAATTCCGGAGTAATGACTTCATCAAACCTTACTTTAGTATCTAAACCGATAGTAGGAATAAAATTTTCAGTATTCAATTCTTGAATTATTAATTCATTAAATTGAGCTGCCTCTGGTGACGGTGATGGAGCGGCCATTACACTACTCAACGGTTGGCGTGTCGGTATGTTAAGCTTTTTTCTTTCAGCATTTCCTTGAGCAACAACTGTTCTTACACGTTTCATTTCATTGAGGATTTCTTCTGTGTCTGTGTCTAATTTTTTTAATTTTGGCCATTCGGTAAGGTGCACGCTTTCTTCATTGGTATCAACTCGGAGTTTCTGCCACATATCTTCTGCGGTAAACGGTGCGAACGGCGCAAGCACTTTCGCCATTGTTTTGAGGACAAAATAAAGAGTCTGTTTTGCATCACTATCACCATCTTTGATGCGGTCGCGACTTCGACGCAGGTACCATGTCGAGAGATCGTCGATGAACTCCCGAATCGCCCGCGTCGGACGAAAGAGATCGAACGCATCCATGCTCTCACCTACAATCGCCGTGAGTTGATTGAGCCGTGCCACGATCCACTCATCAAGCACATGCGAAGCCTTTTTCGCTTTCCACTTTTTGCTTTCTATTTTCTTGTCCCGATAGAGCTCATAAAACGAAAGCACGTTGCCAAGGAGGTTGAACACTTTGTTGTTTATCTCGACGATGCTTTTTTCATCATAGTTTTTGCTCTCGCCCGGTTGATTGACGGAATACATCCAAAAGCGTACCGCATCCACGCCAAACTTTTCTATTTGTTCGAACGGCTCGACGATGTTGCCGATCGATTTCGACATCTTTTTTCCCTGCGCATCGAGCAGGTGCCCGAGGCAAATCACGTTTTTGTACGGCGTGCCGCGCTTCATGAGCACCCCGACCGCAAGCAGTGTGTAGAACCACCCGCGCGTCTGATCAATCGCCTCGGAAATAAAGTCCGCGGGGTAGCCCTTTTTTTCAATCCACTGTTTGTTTTCAAACGGATAGTGATCTTGGGCGAACGGCATCGAGCCGCTGTCGAACCACACATCTATCACCTCTTTCACTCGCTTGTACTGCGTGCCGTCTTTTTCGAGCACCACATCATCGATATACGGACGATGAAGGTCAAGCTCAAAGTCGCCATTGTGTGGCAATGGAACGAAGTGAATCTCACGGACCTCGGCATTTGCAAAGTCGCGATATTCACGAGTGGTTTCAAACAACGTGTCATAGGCGAACCCGCGGGCGACGAGTTCCATCGCGCGCGCGGAGCCACCGTGCGTCACGATGAGAATGCGCTTGTTCTGATACGTTTTCTCGAGGTCGTAGAGAAATAACCCATTTCTCACAAAAACATCCGCATAGGATTCGCCGTCGGCGGTCGTGAAGTGATATCGATCGGCGGCTTTGTTGCGAACTTTGAAGTAGTCATCCATCGGCGTCAGATCAAACTCGCTTCCGATATTCCACTCACCGATACGCGGATCAGTGATGATTGCATTTGGATCAATGCCGATCGCGTCTGCAATGATGCGTGCCGTTTGCTGGCCGCGTTGAAATGGCGAGGCGATGATAAGATCGACTTTGCCGTTTAGTTTTTTCGCGACTGATGCGATCTGCTTTTTGCCTTTTTCGGTAAGCGCATCGACAGAGCCGGGTGTACAGCTCCAGATGTTTTTTACATTGTGTTCCGCTTCGCCATGCCGGATCGCGATGTACGTGTTGCCTGACTTTCTCGTGTAGTGTTTCAACGTATCAATCGAGTCGACAATGAGTTTTTCTCCCGCATCGTTTGTCCAAATCGGAAGCGGCGTCCCCCAGTATCGCTCGCGTGATATCGCCCAATCCTTCACTTCGCGAAGCCATTCTCCAAAGCGACCTTCTTTGATATGTGCGGGCTCCCAGTTGATCGTGTCGTTTGCGTTGATGAGATCCTCGCGGAGTTTCGACATCTGGATATACCATGAGTCACGCGCGTAATAGATGAGCGGTGTTTTGCAACGCCAGCAGTGCGGGTAGGGGTGCTCGTATTTTTCTTTTTTGAACAAAAGCCCGCGGTGCGCGAGATCTTTGATGATGTCGACGGCAACATCCTCGTCTTTGACAAATCGTCCTTCGAGAAAATCCGTACCGTTGATGAAGTGCCCCGCTTCATCAACAAGGTGGTACTTTGGGAGGCCCACTTTTGTCCCGAGCTCAAAGTCGTCTTGTCCGTACATGACCGCGGTATGCACGATACCAGTGCCTTCGTCGGTCGTTACGAAGTCTGCCGCATAGACTTTGTATGCGTTTTTAAATTTTTCATCTCCTCGATCGAGTGTGGCGAGATATGGATAGAGTGGTTCGTATTCGAGACCGACCAGATCAGAACCTTTCAGATGTTTAATTACTTTTACTGTTGGTGAATTATCAAAAACTACATCAAGTCTATCTTTTGCCAAAATAAACCTCGTTACATTTGCAGAGGCAATTTCAGATTGTTCAGTTTGTTCCTTTTGATCAAAAGCTTTCATTAATGAAGAGAGCGGGTACTCAACTTCTACATACTCAATATCCTTCCCTACCGCCAACGCCACATTTCCCGGCAAGGTCCATGGTGTCGTCGTCCACGCGAGAAGATAGGTGTTGTCTTGTCCTTTTACTTTAAATTTCGCGGTCACCGACAGGTCTTTGTCATCTTGGTACCCTTGCGCAAGCTCGTGGCTTGAGAGTCCGGTACCACACCGCGGACACCACGGCACAACTTTGTAGTCTTTGTAGAGGAGTCCGCGATCGTGCACTTCGGCGATGATGCTCCAGAGCGATTCCATGTACTGCGGATCGTACGTATAATATGCGGCTTTGAAATCAACCCAATACCCGATGCGCTCGGTAAATGTCCGCCACAAGTCGATGTAGGTATGTACGCTTTCTTTGCACTTTTTGTTGAATGCCGCGATGCCGTACGCTTCGATGTCTTTTTTTGATTTAAATCCGAGCTCTTTTTCTATTTGAAGCTCTACCGGAAGTCCGTGCGTATCCCAACCGGCTTTGCGTCGCACATGATAGCCGCGCATCGTTTTGTATCGCGGAATCGCATCTTTGAACACGCGCGCCTCGAGGTGGTGGAGCGCCGGTTTTGCATTTGCGGTTGGCGGACCTTCGTAGAAAACAAACTCACCGTGTGGAGACTTTTTCTCGAGCGTTTTTTTGAAAATGTCGCGCTCTTTCCAAAATGCCAAAACTGCCTCTTCTCGAAGCGCGCGCTCACCTTTTTTTGTTTGTTCTGATTGATCCATTATTAAAAAATAAAAACTCGCCCACAGAAATAATCAAACAATTATTTCCAAGGGCGAGTTTTTTGTTCCCGCGGTACCACCTTAGTTTGCGGGTGAACAATTGCAAAGCAATTGTTCACCCTTCTCATTTACTGCTGTTTCGGGCATACCCGTTGGATTTTACTCCCCTGCAGAGGTTTCTTTCCAAGGCTCGGAGGTGATCGCCTCGTCATCGCTTGAAGGATTTTATCACAGATACTTCGGATACAGAAATGCGCTATTGGCTCTAGGTGTAGTGCGATTCGGCTTTTGTCTTTTCTTTGTATGCTTCTATCTTTTGGATGACCTTCTCCACAAGCCGCTTCGGATCGTCGTCAAAGATCACGTGGTCAGCGGGACGATTGCTCTCCTCGACGATGCGGCGAAACTCATCCCCCGTCACCCATGGCCCTTCCAGGATGCCGATCGGTTTTTGATCTTCAAAGGCGATAGTGAACTCATGGATTGTCCCAATACGACCGCATCCGACGACAAGCCCGTCACATGCGCGCGTGAGCAACAAGTCCCGACCGGGGTACCCAAATCCGGTATAGACGATCAAGTCGGCATAATCAACCGGCAGGCGATACGTTTCGACATGCTCGCGCTCGTTTGACGCGGGAGAAAAGCCGATGACAACGCCGCGCTCTTCTTTTGCACCCATTGCCGCCCAGAGCGGAAACCCGGTGGTTGCACCGGTAAGCACGATCGCGCCTTGGCGGATGATCTCACGACCGAGTTCTTTTGCTTTGTCGAGCGCATTGAGTCCGCAGTGACCAGTTTCTGCCGCACCGGAAACGCCGATCTTGAATTTGATATGACCGTGTTTGTCGTCATTTTCAAGCGGTCCGTTGTAACAAATATATTGGTTGTTTTGTGTGGTTGTTTGTTCGGGCATTGTATTATCTCGACACCAATCTACAAATGAATAGCAGCTGTTATTGTATTTGTGTCATTCGTTGTAAGTGTTTGTGATTTGTATCGTGTCTGCGTTAGCATTCCAATTCTACCACATCATTTTGTTCCGGCGCGAACGCGTAGACGCCGAGATAGTCGCGAAGTCGTTGCGTGAGGAAAAGTGAACTCTTTGGTTCCCCCATTACGACAAACACTTTTTTTACATAATCCTCGATTTGTTCGACAAACTCGACGAGGTGATCAGAGTCTTTGTGCCCCGAATACCCGTCGATAAAGACGACATGCGAGCGTACCGGGACGTCATGACCGGAGATATGGACCACCGTCGCTCCCTCTTGAATGGCGCGACCAGTGGTGCCCTGGGACTGATATCCCGTCAGAAGGACGGTGTTGTTGGCGTCGGGAAGGTAGTTTGCCTCATGATGCAGGACACGACCGCCGTTGCTCATGCCGCTTCCGGCAATGACGATTTTCGGATTCGGCGCCTTCACGATATCTTTTGATTCTTCGGTGAGAAGCGTTGATTTGAGTCCGGGAAAGTTGAAAATGTCCGCACCGCTCGCGATGATTGTTTGCGTATAATCATTGAAGTACTTTGAATACTGTCGATAGATCTTGGTGAGTCGGATGCCAAGCGGCGAATCAAAAAATATCGGCATCTGCGGGATGCGATCATTTTCCACAAGCTGATCAATTTCAAAGAGAAGCTCCTGAGCGCGCTCGAGTGAAAATGTCGGGATGACGAGTGCGCCTTTTCGTTTAAAGTTGTCCTCGATGGTCGCTTCGAGTTTGTTGCGTCGCTCCATGCGATCGATGTGATTACGATCACCATAGACACTTTCCATGATGAGATAGTCGATGTCCGTGATGGGCTCGGTGTCGCGCAGAAGCGGTGACGGAGAGTTGCCGAGGTCGCCCGTGAACAATATCTTTTTGTTGTTGTAGGTGACCTCGAGCATGCCGGAACCAAGGATGTGTCCCGCATCGAGATAGCGCAGAGAAAACGGTCCGAACGCGAGCGCCTCGTGGTACTCAAGCGTCTTCCAGTTTTTAAATACCTGCTCGAGCACGTCCGCGCTGTACATTTTTTTCACGAGGTCGTTTTTTTCGTGCGCCAAAATGTTTGCGGTGTCTTCGAGCATGAGCTCCGTGATGTCCTTGGTCGGTGCGGTCGAGTAAATCACCCCCTGAAACCCTTCGTAAATGAGCTTCGGGATTCGGCCGATGTGATCCACGTGTCCGTGTGTGATAAAAAGCGCATCGATCGTCTTTGGATCATACGGAAACGGGTCCCAGTTTTTGTCTTCGGCGAGTTTCGTTCCCTGTGCAAGTCCGCAGTCGACCAAAAAACGCTTCCCTTCGCTTTCTACCAAAAAATTCGATCCTGTTACTTCGCCCGTTCCGCCCGCGAAGGTAAGTTTCACTGTCTTTTGAGTCATTACTGTCATCGATTATATCGTTTTTTTGTTCGATTGAAAACAAAAATCCGCCTCACGGCGGGTTCTTGTTACGGCTATCCTCTGAAATAGTACCGTAGCTCCAATCTACGTGGGATGTCTGGGAACGGGAGATGCTTCATAAAACTGTCGCAACGCCAATTCCACGCAACTTCCCAAAAAAATGGTGTTCTAGGTACTATTTATTGATAGCCGTATCTTTAGTATACGCCCACACACACGCAAGACAATATGGACAGGTAGAAAATAGTGATGCGGAAGGTGCCAGACGAACATTATATTGCTTGAACTTTTACAAAAAAGAAAAAACTTCCTTCCGGAAGAAATTTTCTGTGGAAAACCGCTTATTCGTCGACACCAAAGCGCTTATATGAGTGCAATTCAATATCTGGGAACCAATGTTTTATCTCACGTTCTGCCTCCTCAATCGTTCCAGATGCATGGACAATGTTGGCTATGGCTCTTTTTTCTTTATTGGCAAGTGCAGGACTGTCGACAGAAAAATCTCCTCTGATAGTACCCGGTGCCGCCTTTGTTGGGAGTGTTGTCCCGGCTATCTTTCGAACTACATCGACTGCATGAACTCCCTGAACTACCATTTTAACTACAGGAGCACTCATCATAAAATCAATAAGCCATTTTCGAACTTCTGGACCAAGAACTGCTGGATCGTCAGTACCATAGTCCGCCACCATATCGTACCCATATTCGTCATACGTTTTTTTGGTATTGTTTCCGAGACCAGTAACCCACGCTTCATCTTTCGGATAGTGGTTATCAATCTTATCAAAATCCGGCCTTACCATTTCAAGAGCAGTTATTTTGAGATCTCGCTGTTCAAATCGTTTAATAATTTCCCCGATCAAACCTTTTTGAACTCCATCTGGCTTGACCATAACAAATGTTTTCTCTTCTTTTGGATGTGTCATAGGAGTCCATCGTAGCGAAAAAAACTCATTTATGCAATTACATTTTCTCTGGCACCTCAATTCCCAAAAGCCACAGACCGTTGGTGATGGTTTGGCGTACCGCGGTAGTTATCGCGAGGCGGTGTGGCGTGAGTGGATCATTCTCATCAAAAATTTTCGTGGTACCGTACCAGCTGTTAAATGCCTGCGCGAGCGCGAGAAGATACGAGACGATGTGATGCGGTGCCCACTCAGTGATCGATCGGGTAACCGTATCGGGAAACTGTGCAATGAGTCGTTCGATTGCAGTCACTTCTTCTCCGCTAGTTATCTGCGGCTCGACGTTTCCTTGCGATGCTTTTGCAAGCACCGAGCCAGCGCGTACTGCCGTGTATTGCAGATACGGACCGGAGTCGCCCTCGAACGAGAGCGATGTATCCGGATCAAAATCGATATTTTTCCCTGCCATGGCGCGGAGGATGGTAAATTTCAGCGCACCAATCGCAATTTCATCCATTACGGCAGGGGTGACTCCGTTTGATCGCGTTGTGACCTCTTGCTTTATTGTATCGAGTACTTCAGTTGCCAACGGAACTCCGCCAAGACGCGATGATAGTTTCTGTCCCTTGAACGTCATGCGTCCGTGAGTTCGGTGAATCGATTTATCCTTCCATTCTTTGTTTATTTTTGAAGCAGCGGCCATCACTACTTTGAAATATTCCTCCTGTTGATGATCGGTGATGAAAAGTGAGTAATCGGGAGAAAATTTCTTGAATTTTAACGAAAGCAACCCTATATCTTTTGCTTCATATGTCGGGTAGCCCTCCGTGTTGATAAAGACACGGGTATGAAGTCCGTCTTGCTCGCCGCGATAAATCACCGCGCCATCGCTTTCTTCAAACACATTTGGAATATTTTCTCGAACGATAATGGCACCTGCTTCCCCCGCTTCGCTTTCATAAATAAAATCATCAAACTCCGATCCTAGACGCGCAACGACATCTTTGAAGTAGGCGAGATTTATTTTCTTCCCCTCTTCGTACGCTTCAAGTTCTGGTCCGTCGATATGTTCGTACAACTTTTTTGCGATACTACGAACTTCTTGTTGTACTTGTTCGCTTTCATCAAACATTCTAACTCCCTGTACATAACACTCTCCAAGGTACGCAATCTTTTCTTCTTTGGTGTGCATTGTTGCAAGTTTGTGCAATCCTCCGTCCTGCATCAACTTCCAAATTGCCTTACTGATACCAAGCGAGATATCTGATGGGTATGAAATAGCCGTCACCGTCGCTCCCGACCTCTTTGCCATACGCTCAATACTTTCCCCGATCGCATTGTTCATGACATGCCCGATGTGGAATGGTTTGAAAAGATTTGGGCTCGAGTGCTCGACGAGAATCTTTTTGCCGGCGTACATATCGGTACTCCCCCATTGCTCTTTTTCATCAATCGCTTCTTTGAGCACGGTTTGGAAATACGCCGGCGAGAGGGTGATGTTGATAAATCCGGCGCCAGCAACGGCAACATCAGCAATGAACGGGTCGTGTTGGTCGCGCAAAAAATCGGCGATTTTTTGCGCGACCTAAACCGGAC
>DASZSN010000006.1:0-9535 GCA_035548655.1 Minisyncoccota bacterium | reverse complement strand
CGGTGTCGAGGTGTGGAACATCGTCTTTAACGAATTTTACAAAACAAAAGCAGGGACATACGAGCCACTTGAAACCAAGGGCATTGATACTGGCATGGGACTCGAGCGATTGCTCGTTCAGGTGCAGAAAAAAAATACCGTTTATGAAACCGATCTTTTTGCACCAGCGCTTGCCGCACTTAAACAAGAAGCGGAACGATATGATGAACGAAGCGCGCGTATTCTTGCCGATCATGTACGTAGCGCACTGTTTCTCCTCGCCGACGGCGTACTGCCGGGCAACAAAGACCAGGGCTATATCTTGCGCCGCCTGATTCGTCGCGCAGTTCTGCAAGCAAAAACACTGGGGCTCGTCCGCGACACGATCGAACAGGTCGCCGAAATTTTCCAACAACAATACGAAGCACACTATCCGGAAGTGCGCGGCACCGACCTCATCACCTCACTTACCAATGAAAAAGAAAAATTCAAAAAAACGCTTGAACAAGGGCTGAAGGAGTTCGAGAAGGGGACCGACCCATTCGTTCTTGCCACAACGTATGGATTTCCAATCGAACTCACCGAGGAGTTGGCAAGAGAAAAAGGAGTTGCAATCGATCGAGCGACATTTGATGAACAAATGAAAAAGCATCAGGATACTTCTCGAGCAGGGCTTGACCAAAAATTCAAAGGCGGGCTGGCCGATCACAGCGAACACACAGTGAAGCTCCATACCGCGCACCACCTGTTGCTTGCCGCACTCCAACACGTGCTTGGAAAAGACGTCAAACAGCGAGGAAGCAATATCACCGAAGAGCGCCTGCGCATTGACTTTTCATTTGAGCGAAAAATGACTGATGAAGAAAAAAAGAAGGTAGAGGATATGGTAAACGATTGGATCGCGCGCGACCTTAGCGTCGTTCGTCGCGAAATGCCAAAGGAGGAAGCGGAAAAACTGGGCGCGGAAATGGAATTTGGTGCGAAATACGGCGAGACAGTCTCAGTGTATTTTATCGAGGACAACGACGGTACGCACATCTCAAAAGAATTTTGTGGCGGCCCTCATGTCACGCATACCGGCGCACTCGGAACATTTAAGATACAAAAAGAAGAAGCGGTCGCCGCCGGCATCCGCCGCATCAAGGCGACGCTATCGTGATATACTTTCCGCATGTTCGGCACCAAAAAACTACAAGAGCATGTTGTCGCGCTCTTTGATATGAGTTCGGGAAGCGTTGCCGGCGCGCACGCGCTTCTCGGCACCGACAATGCCCCCATAACCATCCTTGCCAGTGAACGACTCGAAAGCGAAGTACAAGAAGAAATGGATGTGAAGCGCCTTGTTGATGATTCGCTCAAAGGCATCACGACAGTGGCAACAATGCTTCAAAAGGCGGATCTCCATAAACCGACGCGGATCGAGCTTGTCCTTGCTTCGCCGTGGTATGTGTCGCAGACGCGAACCATCCAGTACAAAAAAGACGCACCGTTTCTCTGCAATAAAAAGCTCATCGGCGAACTCATCGACAAAGAAATCAACTACATGGTTGCCAACGAGCTCTCGCAGTTTAACGGCTTTGGAAAAGAGGGGACCGTAGTGGAGAAACAAATATCACTCATCAAACTCAACGGCTATACGACCACCAATCCGTACAACAAACGAGCCCAGTCGCTCGAGATATTTCTGACGCTGACCGTCGCACCGAAAAAAATCATCGATTCCTTCATTGATGCACTTCGTCATGCCTACGGGGTACGTCATGTGGCGCTCACGACGAGCCCGTATGCGACATTTGTGGTTGCTCGCGATTATTTTCATGATGCGGATGAGTGCGTCATCATCGATGTTGGCGAAGAGGTGACCGATGTGGCATTTATCAAAGGCGGGCTTTTCCTCTACCAGCACTCATTCCCGATCGGAACTTTTGGGCTTTATCACGAAATCGTCACCAAAGGGACGCATACCGCACTTGAAGCGCGTTCGCTCCTTGAAACCTATCGACTTGGCAAAGCAAGCGACACTGCAAAGAAAAAAATGGAAAAGGCGATCAGTGCGTTTTCTGAGCGATGGCAGAGAGGCTTTCAAGAGATTTTGAACGATGGGCATTACGGCTTTTGCCTTCCGGATCTCTCGTACATCGTTTCGGATCCGCGATTTGAGGGCGTGTTTCCGGTGATTATTTCGACCGATCCATTTGTTCAACACGCCTGCCTGAAAGGAGTTGCGCGGCCGATGTTTATCAACGAAACAAGCGTCTCACCGTTCATAAAAACGCTTGACGAAACGATTGATGTTCCGCTTGCGCTTGCCGCTCTTTTTACTGCGCGCATGATGTAATAAAATAGACGTGATGAAACTCTACGACGTCATTCGCAAGGAAGATCAGAAGAAATATCCGGAACGGTTCAAAGATATGGCGCCGTTACCGCACCACGAGCCTCCACACAAGACACGCCGCTCCTTTCGAGAGGTATTCTCACAACGAAAGATAGTTATCATCGGCGCAGTGGTTGCGGTGGTGGCGGTCATCTATCTACTCGGCATTCGATTTGTCCACGCGACGGTGGTGGTCACCGAACGACGCATTCCGATTGTGCTCAATAGCGTTGATTTTGATCTGGTGCACGATGATAACTCTTCGACTAATCGGCTTTCATTTCAGTCGATGGTGACTACGGCGACCGTGACACGAGATGTCTATGGATCGGGAATACAAAACAGTGTCACCAAAGCGACCGGCACCGTTGTCTTTTTCAATGAGTACAGTACCGCAAAGCAGACAGTGAAAAAAGGCACGACGCTTACCGGAGCAAATGGAAAAAAGTACATCACCCAAGAAGCGGCGACCGTGCCCGGCTACACGATTGCCAACAAACAGAAAGTTGCCGGCACTTCCTCCGAGGTCAGCATCACCGCGGCTGATACGGGAGACAGTTATAACACAAGCGGCACCACATTTTCGGTTTCAGGATGGGGCAACGTGAACAAAACATTCTACGCGCGAAGCGCCTCCGCGATCAGCGGGGGAATGAACGGTGTCATTCATACGCTTACTGATTCCGAACGAGAGCAAGTCGTCACGACACTCCAGGCGCAACTCATCGAACAGCTCAAGCGCGAGACGCGAGCACAAATTCCTGAAAATCTCGTAACCTTCCCTGAATTGCAATTTCCACTCATCGACACCAAGACCCTTACACTTTCCGGAGGTGACGTCCGTTTTCCCGCGAGTATGACCGGGACAATGGTGACTTACCTTATTCCACGGGATCTTTTGGAAAAAGCCGTTGCCGCAAAGACCATCAAAGACGAAACGTTTGGAACGGTAAGTATCCCGACGATCACCGACCTTTCGCTCGACCTTACCTCGACCGTTCCTACCGACGGCAACGATATCCCCGATAGTATCGCTGTGCGTCTCAGTGGTTCGGCAACTGTCATCGCAAAAGTGCCGACAGAAACGCTCCGAAGCGACCTTATCGGGCTTCGTCGGGGTTCCGCGGATGCCGTATTTGAAACGTTTCCCGAGATTGACACTGCAAAAACCCACCTCTACCCATTCTGGTCGCCCATCTTTCCAACGACCTCAAAGCGAATCACCATAGAGACAAAATGACCGTCAACATTGACCAAAAAATCCCTTTATAGTATTATCCTTAACACCGTACATGGCAGCACCATTAGAATCACTTCGCGCGACCGTCACCGAGGCTCTTCCAAATGCGATGTTTCGCGTTGAGCTGGAGAACGGGGATATTGTACTCGCGTATCTTGCAGGAAAAATGAGGCTCAATCGCATCAAAGTATTGGTCGGCGATACGGTCGAAGTATTGCCCGATCCTTATGGCGGCAAAGGGCGTATTGTCAGACGGCTTTAAATCATCTATACTGCGACACCCCAAACGTTGAGGCGTATTTTTTCGTCTATACACCATGAAAGTAAGATCAACAGTTAAAAAAATGTGCGCGAAGTGCAAAATTATCAAGCGAAAAGGTCACGCGGTAGTTATCTGCGACAACCCTCGTCATAAGCAACGTCAATAATCACCAATCATTTTTATGCGCGTCCTCGGCATTACTATTCCAGAAAAGAAACAACTCCACGTCGGGCTCACCGAACTCTATGGTGTTGGGGCAACGACCGCTCGCAAAGTTCTCACTGAAGCGGGAGTTTCACTTTCTGCAAAGCCCGCGGATCTCTCCATCGATCAAGAAAACGCCATTCGTCGCGCGCTTGAAGCGATGACAATCGAAGGAAATCTAAAGCGCGAAATTTCCGCAAATATCAAGCGCTTAAAAGATGTCAAAGCATATCGCGGAGTGCGTCACTCAAAGCGTCTTCCGGTGCGCGGCCAACGATCAAAAACGAACTCCCGAACGATTCGCGGCAACGTGCGAAACACGATGGGAAGTGGTCGTCGTAAAGAAAGCAAAACATAATCATGGGTAAAAAACGAATTGCAACACAAGAAGGGCAGATCATTGACGGAGACAAAAAGACCGGCACTACTTCACGTACGCCAAAGAAAAAGATCACTACCGCACTCCTTTCCATCGAAGCAACATTTAATAACACCAAGGCGGTGGTAAGCGATATAAAAGGCAACACACTCTTTTGGTCTTCGAGCGGGAGTCTCGGTTTCAAAGGGGCGAAAAAAGGCACTCCTTTTGCTGCATCGAAAGTCGGCGAGTTACTTGCTGAGAAAGCAACCGCGCTTGGGATCAAAGAGATTCATGCAGTCGTGCGCGGAGTAGGGAGCGGTCGCGAACCGTTGATTCGAGCATTTGTGAGCTCCGGAATCGAACTTCTTTCAGTAAAAGACAAAACTCCGGTGCCACACAATGGTCCAAAGAAAAAGAAGCCGCGAAGAGTATAACCGCATAACAATCATATGAGAGCAAAAGCAAAATACAAAATATGTCGTCGTTTGGGATCTGGAGTATTTGAAAAGTGCCAGACACAAAAGTACATCCAATCCGAAGCGCGAAAATCACGTGGCACCAAAGGGAGACCAAAAGCGCTCTCTGATTACGGTCGTCAATTGATTGAAAAGCAAAAAGTTCGTCTCTCATACGGACTTAACGAACGACAGCTTTCAAACTACGTCACCAAAGCGACCCATGTAAAAACCATGCCGGTTGTCGACAAGCTCTATGAACTGCTCGAGACTCGTCTTGACAATGTGATTTATCGCCTCGGTTTCGCACACACTCGCTCCTTCGCTCGTCAGCTTGCCGCTCATGGTCATTTCACCATCAACGGCACGCGAGTGACGGTACCGTCGCATGCTGTCCGCATCGGTGATGTGATCGCGGTGCGCGAGGGCTCTCGCAAGAGTCCGGCGTTCGCGGAGTTTGCAAAAAAGGTAAAAAATTACGCGTGGCCGAAGTGGCTCAAGCTCGTGCCCGAAGAAATGAAGGCCGAGGTGATCGCGATGCCAAAAAATGAGGAGCAGTTCCTCCAATTCGACACCGTGCTCGAGTTTTATAGTAGATAGCAGACCATGAGTTTGTAATAATTACAAATTAATTGTAGTATTGATTTTATATGAGCGAACAAAAAATAATTCTTCCATCAAAACCACGCGCAACCCTCGAAGAGGGAAATAAAGGAGTATTCGAAATCGACGGTCTCGTCCCCGGGTATGGCTACACGCTCGGCAACTCGCTACGTCGTATCATTCTCTCATCGCTTCCTGGAGCGGCGGTAACCGCGGTTAAAATCGACGGTGTCAGTCATGAATTTTCGACCATCGAAGGCATCAAAGAAGACGTCATTACCATCTTGCTCAACCTCAAGAATATCCGTTTTCAACTCGCAACTGATGAACCGCAAAAGGTGACGATTTCTGTCAAAGGACCAAAGGTTGTGACTGCTGAGGATATCGACGCGGGGGGACAAGTAACCATCGCCAACAAGGACCAGTACATTTGCGAAGTTACCGGAAAAGTTTCTTTCAATGCGGAACTTACCATCGAGCGCGGACTCGGGTTTGTATCGCGAGACGCGCACCACAAACAAAAAGCGGAAATCGGCACGATCTTTCTCGATGCGATCTTTTCTCCAATTCGCCGCGCAAGTTATGACGTCGAGGAAATGCGCGTTGGCGACAAAACCAACTTCAACCGCCTTCGTCTCACGATTGAAACCGATGGAACAATCTCTCCGCGAGAGGCGCTTGAGCATTCGGTAAAAACGATGATCGAACAGCTTGCGGCAGTCGTCTCAATCGATGCAGGTGCCATCATCGAAGAGGTGCAAGCTCAACTCTCCGCCAAAGCTCCAGCCATGCAAACCGCCGAGGGGGAAATGGTCGCAACGGACGAAGATTCTTCAGTTGATGTTACCGATGTCATGAAAAATAGAATCGATAGCATTGGGCTTTCGACCCGAACGCTCAATGCTCTGTCTGCGGCAAACATCCGTACTGTCGGGGGTATCGCTCGCAAGCGAGTCAGTGATCTCCTTGAGATTGATGGCATCGGGGACAAGGGTATCACCGAGATCAAAGAAGCGCTTGCCGCTTTTAACTTGTCATTGAAAGAGTAATCTGGTACAACATCTGCACTAACTATCATGCGACATCACCGCGCAAACCGAATATTTGGACGCTCAAAAAATCAACGCACTGCGCTGGTCAAAGGTCTTGCGGCGTCTCTGGTCGCTCGTGAGCGCATCATGACCACGGAAGCGAAAGCAAAAGAGCTTCGCCCGACAATCGAAAAGCTCGTCACTCGCGCAAAAAATCCAACGATTGCCAATCGCCGCGTTTTGCTTGCCGGTTTTTATAACGATGAAAAAGCAGTCAAAAAGTTGGTCGACATGATTGCTCCGCGTTATGAAAAGCGCGCAGGCGGCTATACTCGTATCACCAAGCTCGCTCCGCGAAAAGGGGATGCAAGCAACATGGCAGTCATCGAATTTGTCTAACACCATGAAATACACTCTTGATGCAACAAACAAAACAATGGGACGTCTTGCGAGTAATGCCGCGGCGCTTTTGATGGGGAAAAATCAACCTACCTTTAACCGAAACGTCGCCTCAACGAACACTGTTCTCATCACGAACGCTTCCAAGCTCAAAGTGACAGCAAAGAAACTTTTGCAAAAAAAATATACCAGCTACTCAGGCTATCCGGGCGGTCTTCGTGAACAATCGATGGCACACCTTGTTGAAAAAAAGGGCTACCGTGAGGCACTCACTCATGCGATCAAGGGGATGCTTCCGGATAACAAGCTCAAAAAAGAATTTTTAAAACATCTCACCGTTACCGAGTAATTAGTTATGGATAAAAAATACATCGAAACAATCGGACGAAGAAAGACAGCGACTGCACGCGTGCGTATCACGCCTGCGGCGAAGCAGAGCTATGACATCAACGGCAAGGATCTCGTGAGCTATTTTGTTACCAATGAACTTCAAAAGATTGTCACTGACCCCTTTACTACCGTCGAACACAAAGGTCACTTTATGGTGTCGGTAAAGGTCAGTGGTGGCGGTATCCACTCCCAAGCGGAAGCGGTTCGTCACGGCATCTCTCGCGGACTCGTCAAAGAAAACGAAGAAGGAAAGACCAAACTCAAACACGCCGGCTTCCTCAAACGCGACCCTCGTGCAAAAGAACGTCGCAAATTCGGTCTCAAAAAGGCAAGAAAATCACCACAGTGGTCCAAGCGTTAAAAAAAATCCCTCTTTCAGAGGGATTTTTTAACCTCCTGCAGGCAGGGGCAACGATCAAAAAGATACAGAGATCTATTTAAAAACAGGCTTTTTTTATTTAAAAATTTTTGTATAATCACCTCACATATGAAAGACCATGAAATAGACGACGTTGTATTTGAAGACGCCGACGAAGAAAGCGACTCGAACGCACTCACACAAAAAATAAAAAAGCTCCAGCACAAGATTGCCGAACTCGAAAAAGAAAAAACCGAGTATCTCGACGGATGGCAACGTTCGCGGGCTGACTACGCGAACCTCCAAAAGAACCAAGACGAGGATAAAAAGCACCTGCGCTCCATTATCGAAGAAGATTTCATCCACGAGTTGCTCCCGGTTGTTGACAGTTTTGAACAGGCGTTCAATAATAAGGTCGCATGGGAGGCTGTGGATGCCAACTGGCGCACGGGCGTCGAGTATATCTATCAGCAATTGATGACTGCCCTTGAAAACCACTCGCTTCATGCATTTGGAAAAATTGGAGAGCTGTTTGATCCTTCGCGGCATCATGCAGTGAGCGAAACGCCGACGACAGAAAAGAAACTCGATCATACCGTAGCGACTGTCTTGCAGAGAGGATTTTTGATCGGCAACGACGTCGTGCGTCCCGCGCGTGTCTCCGTATATACATACAGTTCGTAACTGATTATTGGATATTGATTATTGATTGTTAATAAAGACTATGGCAAAAATCATTGGAATCGATCTTGGAACGACAAACTCGGCAGTAGCCATCATCGAAGGTGGCCAGCCGAAAATCATCGAAAACATCGAAGGCGGGCGAACGACCCCGTCGATTGTTGCCGTCGGCAAAAACGGCGACCGTCTCGTTGGATTGCTCGCGAAGCGTCAGGCGGTGACCAACCCGCAAAACACCATTTATGGCATCAAGCGCTTCATGGGACACAAATACGACGACCCGGGAATGGACAACGTCATCGCGCATTCTCCGTTCACAGTGACCAAAGGTGCCGATGGCGGCGCGCTCGTCAAAATGGGAGACAAGGATTATCGTCCGGAGGAAATTTCCGCGATGATTCTCCAAAAGCTCAAAGCAGACGCAGAAGCGAAACTGGGAGAAAAAATCACCGAAGCGATTATCACGGTACCGGCGTACTTCAATGATGCGCAACGCAAAGCAACCAAAGACGCCGGCGCGATTGCCGGACTCGATGTGAAGCGCATCATCAACGAACCCACCGCGGCGGCGCTTGCCTACGGACTCAACACCAAAAAAGAAGAGAAAGTCGTCGTCTACGACTTTGGTGGCGGAACATTTGACATCTCAGTGCTTGAGATTTCAAACGATGTCATCGAAGTGAAATCTACCGATGGTGACTCACTGATGGGTGGTCGCGACATCGATCAAAAGATTTTGCGATGGATTGCGGACGAATTTAAAAAGACTTCGGGCGTCGACGTCACCCGCGATCCGCTTGCGCTCCAGCGTCTCGATGAAGCGGCAGAAAAGGCAAAAATCGAACTTTCAACCACCACCGAAACCGAAATCAATATTCCGTTCATCACATCAACGGATGCGGGGCCGCAACACCTCCTCATCAAGATGACCCGCGCGAAACTCGAAGAGCTCGCCGATGAATTTATCGCTCGTTCGATCGAGATCACCACGCGCGCCCTCGAAGCATCGCCGTTTAAAATGAACGAGATCAATGAGATCATTCTCGTCGGCGGTCAGACGCGCATGCCAAAAATCGTCTCCGAAGTGCAGAAACTCTTTGGCAAGGAACCGAACCGCACGATTAATCCTGATGAAGTTGTCGCGCTCGGTGCGGCAGTACAAGGAGGCATTCTCCAAGGCGATGTCAAAGACGTG
>DASZSN010000005.1:0-18198 GCA_035548655.1 Minisyncoccota bacterium | reverse complement strand
GAATGTCCATGATGGCGCCCGCTCCGCCGCGATAGTCGGATTGTTCCGCAAGCGACTTGATGCCGGAGAAGAGTACGGATTGTATTCGCGAATCGATCGAAAGGGTGAGGTTCTCTCCCGCTTGTGGGAGCTCGACGGAATTTGCAGAAAGTATCGCACCGCTTACATCAGTCTCAACAAGGCGCGTACCGTTGACTCCCGCAAGTGCGGTGTCGAACTGTTTTTCAACACCGTCTTTGCCGACGGTACGGTCTTGCCAAAAAAATCCTTTCTCGTCTTTTGCCGGATACGATACATACCCGATAAGACTTGCGAACCCTCCAGCTTGGATATAGATCCGTTTTGCCGGTGCGTCTTTTATTCGCTGGTCGTTCCACGCAAGCTCCACTCCGTTGCGATCGTAGACGAGTCCGCGATCGGCAAGAATCGGGATGTGCGTGAGACTGTTTTGTTCACTCTTGGTGAGATAGACCTGGTGCTGTGCAACTTGGAGCACGACGAGCCGACCGACAAAAAACAATCCGAGTGCAGCAATGAATACGAAAAGTCCAAAAAGAGAACGCTTCCGAATCGGTTGCTCCACTCGTCCCTCAAACTGCTGGGCATCGAACTGCGGGAGATTGTCGACATCGAGGAGGATCTCGTCCGGGTGGAGTTCGAACGAGCGTTTGTTATTTTTTCTTTTATGAAATCGAAGCATAGTTCGCAAGGCGCGTTTTTGTGGCGATGAACCATCGCAGGATGATGAAACCAGTAAGGATAAGCGTCATAAGGAGATGCATCACCGAGAGCGTGTGCGTCGGTGCGTATAAAATATCGGCGTACAATGCCGGCACATAAAGCGCGACGCGATATGGGACGAACAGTACCGCAAGCAAAAAGAGCGGCAACTGAAACCACCATGGCAGAAACGTTACCACGACAAAAAGCACCAGGATTGCAATTACTGTCCTTATCACAAGGGGTATTGTAGCACGCTACAGAGAGGTCAAAATCAGCTAAAAAGCCTGAAAATAAAACGAATGACGAGAATAATCAGCCCAATCAAAAGAAGATAAAAGAGGAGGATGCTCGAAAAAAGCGTCGCAAGAGCGGTCGCATAAATGAGGGTGACATAGTCGCCGCCGTGCACGGTCTTGAGCGCAGACAAATCACTGAGCGTTCCCGCATTGTTCGTCTGTTGCGGAAGTGCCGCCGCTTCGGGAGTGGTCGAAGAAGGTGTGGGCGTTGAAGTGCTGGAAACGATGCCGAGACGAGCGCGAGTGGCATCGCGCAAATCACGAAAATAAATCGCTTCTTTGAGACGAAACGGTTCGATGTGTGCGGTAATCGATGCAAACCATTTCTTGATGGCGCTATCAGATGGAAGGGAGAGGGTGTCTGCGCTCAATCCTCCGACCGTCACTATGCCGATATCACCCAAAAGCTCCGTGATCGAAACTTTCTTTGCGTCAATCGCCTTGGTGATCGTTGCGGTGACGACGGTTTCTTTTTGTGGAACGATCCACGAGATGCTCGCGGTCTTTGCGGCTCCTGCGGCAAGCGAGACGGTGTTGTTGCCGATCTCTTTGCCGTCGACGGTAAACACGACCGTAATGGTAGCGCTTTTTGCGCTCGTATTCGAAACGAACGCATTGAGAGACACTTCTTCACCCGGTTTTGCGGCATCGGGAACGATCCACACGGGGTCAGCAGGAACGGTTGCTCCATACGTCGTTAATGGAAGGACGAGGAGAAGGATGATAAGTGCGATGAGTTTTTTGCTCATGTTATTTGAGTGCAAACGATGCTTTGACGGTTACGGTTATTTGCTTTTGAATTTGGGACGTATCATAACTGCCATAGTCAGAGACGTCGGTGGAGTTCAACGACTGAACTTGTACTACTCCGCTCGAGGCACTTTTGAGCGTGCCTACCTTTTTGCCCGAATTTTTTGCAAGCTCCGTTGCGCGAGCCTTTGCATCGTCGATTGCCTGTGAGAGAAGCGCGATGCGGGCGTCAGGGAGCTTCGAATAATAATACTCGAGAGAGGTGGTGGAAAAGATGACTCCTTGGTTGATGACGCTCCCGACATTTTTCGATGCCTCAGTGAGCTTTTGGATGTCATTTGATTGGATGATAATAGTCTGCGAGAGTGTGTAGATTTTTTCGGCTGCTTGGTTTTGTTGGTATACCTCAAACATCGATACCGGGCTCACCGTGATCTGTGATGGGTCGATATGTTGCCCTGCAAAAAATGCCGTTACTAGCGCAAGATCATTTGCAAGCTGGCTGTATCCGCTTTTGAGCGTGCTCTCATGGACTGTGCGCGTAATCTGCGTCGTCCACTTTGCCTGATCAGAGGTGACTTCCATTTTTGCCGACCCGGTCACCGACACCACATCATTTGCCGCGCGAACACGAAGAACGGTACCTGCGGCGATGAGTGCCGCGATGACAATGCTTGCCCCCAGCGTATAACCGAGAAGCGCAAGCGGCTGCATTTTTGAACCATCTGCATTCATATATTGTCAGTATACTACCGGGGAATAAAAAAGAAACCGTAGAGGATTGCCACAAAGTTAAGCACGCTGTGCGAAATCGAGATGAGAATGAGATTGGGAAAATACCGATACATGATGGCAAACGATACTCCCGCAATGGCAGCAAATGGAATCATCACGTCTTTCATCGGATAGATCACGTGAATCAACGTAAACAGAAGCGTGTTGGTGACGATGATGAGCGTCCAGTTGTTCGTCGCCTGTCGAAGTTTGGGAAACAAAAACCCGCGGTACGCGATTTCTTGGAGCAGTGAAACCGGAAGAAAAAGAAATCGCAAGTGCGGGATGCTCCACCAGGAAACCTCCGGCTCGATCCCCAACCGTTCGGAAATAAAGATAATCGTAAAAACACCGATGATGGTAAAGAGCGCGTATGGGAGGAGTGATCTGATGAATGTCTTTTTTGAAATGCCAAAGACCGCGTCCGGCCATTGTTCTTGGCGGATGATGTTGTACATGAGCAACATCGCGCAACAGAGCACGATCATTCGCCATGAGATCGGGACAATGCGAAAGACGAGCAACAATACCGGCAGCACAAAGACCAAAAAGATTTGGTACAGCACAAAGGCTCGTTCTTTTCTATCCCGAAGCCGCGTGATGATCATAACGCCCCTTCTTTCGCAAGTAACATCCGCTTCCTCGCATTTCCGCCACGATTGTATCCACCGAGTCCCCCGTCGGCGCGAATGACCCGGTGGCACGGCACCGTTTTGTCATAATTGTTTTTCATGATCGTTCCCACCGCGCGAGCCGCCCCGGGAGACCCGGCGAGCGCCGCCACTTGTGAATACGACATCGTTTCCCCTTTCGGGATGGCACGAACCACCGCTCTCACCTGCTCTGCAAACGACCATTGTTTCATCTTTTTATTGTACCAAAGTCAAGGTAATGGCATAAGAGGCGATTCGTCCTTATTTTCGAACCCTGGTACAATAATGATGACCACGATGAGTGGCATTATTAATCAAAAAAAGAAGTATAAGCAATCGTATGTCTACATTCTTAAAAATCCTTTTGGTGATTGTCATCGTCGGAGGAATTATCCTCGCCGTACGCAGTCACAAACAAAACAGTGTCTCGGGAACGCAAACCGAGAACTCATCTCCCGCCACCACTCAGCCATTGAGTAATGGAGATTCTGACGCCGATCTGCAAAACGATCTCAACTCGATCGACACAAGCCTCAACGCAGTCGATCAAAGTTCCGCTGACGTCGATGCGGGACTCAATGACCAACCAATCCCCCAACAATAATCGTATGAAAAAATTTATTAGCGCACTGCTTATCGTTGCTTCGCTTGGCACCGTCGGCGTTGCATTTGCCGAAGACGGTGGCAGTTCCACCGCTTCCGGAGAACTGCATCTCAACGGAGGACTCAACATAACGCCCGGCATCGGCTCTACGAATGCCTCCGCCGGGGTCAGTGCCGATGTCAAAGCGAACTTTGAACAACGTGCAAAAGAGCGCGCCGGCGAGGAAATCGACCGACGCATCACCGCACTCAACAAGCTCGTCACTCGCGTGGATGACAAAAAGCGCGTCTCGCAAGACGGCAAAGACAACATCAGCGCGACCGCACAATCCCAGATACAACTCCTCACGACACTAAAGGCAAAGATCGAAAGTGATGATACGACGACACTCAAAGATGACGTTTCAACCATCACCAAAACATACCGTATTTTTGCTCTAGTGATTCCACAAGGAGCGATCAAAGCCGCGGCTGACCGGATCGACACAACTGTCGATCTCATGACAGCTTTTGGTACCAAGCTCAACACTCGCATCAATGACGCAAAGACTGCGGGCAAAGATGTCAGTGCGCTTGAAAGCGCGTACACCGACTTTACCGCCAAACTTGCCGATGCAAAAGTGCAAGCGCAAGCCGCAGTAGATGAGACGGTAAACCTCCAGCCGGACAACGGCGATCAAGCGACCATGACTGCCAACAAAACGGCGCTAATGGATGCTCGCGCCAAGTTGCAAGCGGCACGCAAGGACTTGCAAGCCGCTCGTGCTGATGCCGAGACCATTATCAAAGGCCTCCGCGCACTCAATCCAAAAGCAACAACAGACACCTCTACATCAACGTCGACAAGCACCACTGCTACGACCACCCCATAACCTAGAACCTCGTTAAAAATAGATTCACCTAAAAAACAGCCATGTGGCTGTTTTTTGGATTGAAGTGATCGACGCCGCATCAAAATCTTGGAACGAAATGGAGCGATTTGTGATGGAAAATATCGGAATACTGAAAGTGATAAATTTGAAAAGTTCTTCCCTGCTTTAAGACACAACATAGAAGTGAAAATAAAAAAAGGATTACGGTTTAGCGCAATCCAAATGTCTGTATCAATTATTGATTATTACCCTGCAAAGCAAATTGATCCATGAGTTCTTTTGACAAAAAAGTTAGCTTCCTTAACTTTTCATGAAATTCATCAAAAGCATCCTGCTCTACCTTTGTTGGTTCTAATGATTTGGCATATTGATACAAATCATCTTTTTCAAGCAATTCAGCGGGAGCGCTGATGTATTTATCTAGCATTTTTTTATACTCCAATGCCTTTTTTGTAAACTCGTCAGGATCTAATCTCATAAAGAATTTTGCAAAATAATGATAAATAGGGCTGTCATTATTTTCTGGTAAGAGGGTTTTTAGAGTTTGATTAATGCTTTTAAATAACTCACTTCTTTTGTTGTGTTCTTCCATACACTAATTTATTTTTTATGACTCTATCACACAAATTTTGAATGTCAATACTTGTGGACACTAGGAGAATCTCACTCCTCGCTCGTAAACTCGCTGCGTTTTGAGAACCACTCGGTTCTCAACGTCCTTCGACAAGCTCAGGACTGCTCTCCTCCACGGAGAAACTCCCGTTTCTCCGACCCTCTTCCCGTTCGAATCTCCTCATCAGATCTGCAAACAAAAATACCTCGGCACAAGACCGGGGTATTTTTGTTTGTGGACCCTAGGAGATTCGAACTCCTGACCTCCTCATTGCAAATGAGGCGCTCTACCAACTAAGCTAAGGGCCCGTAAAAGTAACAAGAATTGTACTGTAAACCGCTTATTTTGCAACAATTATCACTCCATTCGCCGGCAAGCCCCAGCAACCTTATTCCAATATTCTTGAGAATACCAGAACAAGAACATGCCAAAATGGGCGGAAAATAAACAAGACCCCCGAGCAACCAAGGGGGTCTTTTATTTTTAGACTTCCGATGAAAGAAGTTTGTGTAAAAAATGAAGAACAATTTCAGCGATTTGTGGGGTGGCCGAAACACCATTGCGACATTCTATTCTCTTTCGAGCTTTGAACATCAGAGGTAATTTTCGGGCCACCCGTCATCTCCATTGCTGGATATGACGCACAAACGCTTTAACATTTTGATTCATTAGAGTCTCAAGAAATTCGGAATCACATTGCTGTGAGTCGTCATTCCTGATCCTCGTTATCGCTTGCGCGACAATCATGACTTCAAAGTGTTCCCTTTCCCGTTCGGAGACTTTCTTTGCAGAAAATCTCTTCCCTTCGAGCGGGCAAGTTGATGTAATCTCCTCGCTTCACTGGGATGCTCAATATACACCCCGAGTTTTCCACATGCAAGCAAAAAAACAATACAGAACAAAAAGTGCATTATGTCAAAATTGACCCAAATCTCCATTGCGAAAGAACCACAAAATTGCTACGCTGTCTGCACAAAATAGTCCGGGCCCATAGTATAGTAGTAACACGCGTCCATGGCATGGACGAGTCCGGGGTGCGATTCCCCGTGGGTCCACACAAAACCAAACAAGCACCCTTAGCTCAGTGGTAGAGCGTTCCGTTCACATCGGAAAGGTCATACGTTCAATCCGTATAGGGTGCACCAGATACGGTTGTATCTAGAGGGCTACAGCCCCTCACATGGAATATGTTCTATGTTTGCATTTTGAAAAGTAAAAAAGATAATAGTATCTATCAGGTATAGTAGTGATTTGAAAAAGCGCTTTGTTGAACATAAGGAGAAGAAAAATGTTTCAACAAAAGACAAAGCACCTTTTCAGCTCGTTTACTATGAAGCATATGCTTCAAGGGCTGACGCACGACATCGCGAAAATATGTTGAAACGTTTTTCAGGATCAACAATCCACCTGAAAAAGCGCATAAAGAATTCCCTTGGATAATTCCATGTGAGGGGCCTATAGTCTAGTGGTACGACGCTACATTCGCATTGTAGAGGCGCGAGTCCGATTCTCGCTAGGTCCACCAATAAAAAACGTCTCCCGCGGAGACGTTCAGTTCGATTCTTTTTGAACCGAGAGGAGGATGTCATGGATCAGAGTCTCATACTTTTTTCTTTCAGCGCTGATCTTTCGTGCATACATTTTGCTCACCGCTCCGGTACTCTTGCGAAACTTTTGTATCAAAACAAACAATGCATCAAACTCTCCGAGCTTGTTGAGAAGCTGATCATTTCTCTGATACCGGGCGATCTCTTTCATGACAGCCAAGGACTCTCGGGAACTGATGTCTAGCTTTACTATCACTCTGATCAATTCACCGTGTGAAGGGACTACTCTACAATATCGTTCGAACAGAGGGATCAATGAAAGAATGGGAGACAGTTTGTTCCTGAGCCTTACTTCTATCCCCTCAGTGTTTAACATATGGAGTTCTTTTTCTGAAAGCATGTTGAGTACATTTTCGCGAATACTACGTATATTTTCTGGATTGTCAAAACAAAAACCGCCTCAATCGGCGGCTTTTGTTCAATTCACATGCTCTATTTCCACATCGAGAAGACGATGCTCTGGAGAATGAATGAGATGAGATAGTACGCGTTGTTGAGTATCCACAGCTTCCATGGCTTTCGCTCCCACAACACGCTTCCAAGCGTAATCGGTCCGGCAAAACCGATCCATACCCAAAAGCCGATACAAAGCGCCGCCGCAAATCCCGCCTTGCCGGTAAACGCGGCGCCGTATGCGAAGAAGTGCCCAAGGACTCCCGCGGCCACCAGAGAGCTGATCGTCAAAAAGAAATAGCTCTTCATCATCTGCTTTTTGACCTCCGGCGTCATCGCCTCCGGTTTTGAGATTCCCATAAGCGCCATCCATTTTTTCCCAAAAAGCGGTCCGTACCAGAGAAAGCCGAGCACGATGGCGACCGCCGCCGCCACGATCACCGCCCAAACACTAACGATTGATTGCATAATATATAAAACGATTATTGATAATGAACGCTCTTAGTATAGCGCTTTCAAGCCGAGCGTTTCCAACAGTTCGGGAAATGCCTCCGTCTTCATATCTTCGAGAACAAAGTGCCCTTTGTCGGCAAACGCGTTGAACACCGCGTCTTTCAATGCTGACTTCAGTATTTCTATACTTTCGATAATATCGGAGAAATCATCAGTTGAGTACATGATGGAAAGTCCGTCAGTTTTTTCGACAAGGCGCTCATCGATGGCGAATGAAAAAAAGTTTTTGTCGATCTGATGGTCTGGGTCAAGCCACGGTGCGACAAGAACCACCTTCCCTACTTTGACGTTGTGTTCGCTTAGCCACCGCACCAGAAATCCCCCGCCACAACTGTGCCCGATCAACGTCGTGTCCTCGTTGATATCAAACCGTTCAAACAGTGCACTCCATTTTTCATAGTTCGGTTCCCATGCATCCGGCATCTCCGGTGTCTGTGCAAGGATCCCATTGAGGAGAAGCTGGCGTTGCACCCACGGAAACCAGTGCGCATTTGACGGGGCCGGTTGTGTCGGATCGAAGTATTCTTTTTTGTCAGGCCATCCGTGAACCAGTACCGCTGTTTTCATGTTTCGAGTATAACATCGATCGTTATGCCACTGCTTCGCGCATCGATGTGATAAACCACAGCACGGTCACAACGCCGAGTACCGCAAAGATGATGAAAACGACGGGAACCGAATGGTCGCCAACCGCGCCATTGACCAGTGCGCGCGACGCGTCAACCGCATAGGTGAACGGATCAAAGTGTGCGATTGATTGAATCACTTTTGGCGCGAACGAAATCGGAAGCATCACGCCGGCAAGCAAAAACAGCGGGAGTGTGAAAAAGTTGGTGATGGCGGCAAGTGTCCCCTCGTCTTTGACGGTGAGCGCAATCGTATACGAAAGTGACGCCATGGTGATCCCGATGATGATGAGCAGTGGCAACAGGAGCAGTACGCCGCCGATATCGACGCGAAGGTGGAAGAAGAGCACCGCTACTACAAGGAGAATGGCGCTTTGAATGATGAGCACGACCGGAGTACGGAGAACAAAGCCAAGCGCGATGGACGCACGTTTGACCGGCGTCACCCGGATACGTTCGATGAAGCCACTGCGCAGTTGATCGATGAGTCCAAAGCCCGCAAACGCGGCGCCAAAGAGCACGTTCATAATGAGCATGCCCGGCGCAAAAAATTGGATTGCAGAGGACTGCGGGAACCCTGGCGTCGACGCGATTCCTTTCAAAAACGGTGAAAAGAGCGCGAGGTACACGATCGGTTGGAACAATCCAAAGAAAAGCCACAGGGGATTTCTGACCTGGATCAACAGTTCGCGTTTGCCGATGATAAAAATGTCTCTGATGGTTTTGTTCATGATGGTATTATCGCGCCTCTGACGCTTCAAGCGTTCGACCGGTCAATTTCAAAAAGACGTCGTCGAGGGTCGGATGCGCGAGCGCGATACGCGCGACTGGCCTGTTTTGTTGATGGAGAAGATCGAGAATCGTCGGCAGTGTTGCATCACCATGATCGACGTACAAGCGGACAGTTCTCTCCTCGAGTGTGTGACTGCGCACGAGCGGACTGCCTTCGAGAAGCATGGAGACATACTGTGCTTGTGTACTGTCAGCAAACTCAAGTGTGATACTGTCCTCCCCAATCGTCTTTTTCAACTCCGCTGGAGTGCCCATCGCAACAATGATACCGTGATCAACGATCGCCACTCGATCACAGAGTGCATCGGCTTCTTCGAGATAGTGTGTGGTGACGAAAATCGTCGTCCCTTGATCGCGCAACTTTTTCACCTGTTCCCATACCTGCGCACGATTTTGTGGATCGAGCCCCGTCGATGGTTCATCGAGGAAGAGTAGCTCCGGTCGATGTACGATACCACACGCAAGATCAAAGATGCGTCGTTGTCCGCCCGAATACGTGCTCGTCTTTCGATCGGCAAATTCATGAAGGTTGAGCAAAGTGAGCAGTTCTTCTACGCGTGCCGTTGCTTCCGCTACAGTCATGCCATAGAGCTTCGCTTGCAACATGAGATTTTCTCTTCCGGTCGCTTCTCGCTGCATGCCGCCGACTTGGCTCACATAGCCGATGCGTTTCCTGATTTCGAGATGCTGATGCGAGAGGCTGTGTCCGGCGATAGTGACGGATCCGGTCGTCGGAATGAGGAGTGTGCAGAGCATACGCATCGTCGTTGTTTTCCCGGCACCATTCGGTCCAAGGAGGCCAAAGATCTCTCCGCGCAACACCTGAAAATCGATGCCGCGCACCGCTTCGACTTTTCCGCGTTTGCCTCGCGAAGCGAACGTTCGTCGCAAGTTATGTGTCTCGATGATAGCGGATTGTCCTGTCGGCAAATTCGCCGGTACAGACACGGGAACCGGTACCGAAAAAAGCGCGGTTGTCGGTGTCTCCGCCGGAGCCATGATGACCGTCGGTGCGGGTGA
Organism: Minisyncoccota bacterium; assembly: GCA_035548655.1. GTDB lineage: Bacteria > Patescibacteriota > Minisyncoccia > Phycocordibacterales > UBA9973 > UBA4124. The sequence continues at coordinate 7,963 of DASZSN010000005.1, read as the reverse complement.
GGCAACTTTCTTTTTGGTTCCTCGCTTCCGCGGTCGCATGACGACATGCCATGCAAAAAGCACTACTGCTCCAACCGCAAGGAGTGCGATCAAGAACCCGATAAATTGTGCATCTTGGATTTCCATTGGTGGCGGTAAAATCCTATCATTCCCGCTCTAAAAAACAAAGCCCGCCGTATACCATCGCAAAATCAAACACACTCCCGAAATGCTCCGAGAGTGTCCTTGATTGCCCTGCCATACTTCTCTATTTTTTCTACTAATGAATAGTGACCGGATCATTGAATCGAGCGGCGACATTGCCGTGGGCATCCTGAATCAACACGACAGAATAATACGTGTTGTTCGACGAGAGACCGCCGATCTCGATGTGCTTGTTGCTGGTAAGGTTTGTATCAGACTGCGCGGTACCAGAGACGGTCGGAAGCGTGAACGGTGTCTCCGAATCACCCCCGGTAATCGGACTCGTGCTGTAGTAGACATATGCACGAACCGGCTTGTCGGCAGAGATGTCGATCGTCATGGTGTGACCAGATACCGACTCGTTGTAGCCGAGGAAGACCGGCACGCGAATGTTGATCCCCTCTCCGGACGCGATGATGCCGTTGATCATCGAGCGCGTCACCGGACCGACGACTCCGTCAGGACTAAGTCCGTACTGGAGTTGGAACTGCATCACGGCATTTTTGGTGAGCGGTCCAAAGTAGCCACTCACGATGCCTTGCGGATAGATATACGGCTCGGTTGCGAGAAACTGTTGCAATGCGGTTACGTTCGCACTGCGCGATCCAACGCGAAGCGTCGTCCCGGAGAGTTGCATACTTTGTGCATCCGCCGATCCTGATCGCATCAAGAGAAACACGCTTAAGAGCCCGGCGCTTGCGAGCGCAAGCGCGATTGTTTTTTTGCTAGATAACTTCATATTAAGATTTCGTACTATGCTGATAATATGGCGCCTATGTATAGTGACCCACGAACAAAAGCTCGCTTACATTGACAAAATAAAAAATAAAATCGTAGTTTGTTTGAGAAATAATAGGAAATGAAACGGCGGTTTTTTATTTTTGAACGTTGCTGGCGGTGTGGACCAATGTTGGAACCACTATTCGGTTATAACTTGGATACCTGGCTTAAAATCGCTCCTGGTAACCTCAAATGTTAGGATAGGTTTTATATTTTTAGTACTGACCCATTCTGTATTGTTTCGACGTATAAAATCTGATCGTTTAAAAACATATATCTTCCCTTTCGTGCGTTCAGTAACTTGATCCAGTGTTTCCTGGGTCGCAGTGTATGTAAAGGACTTACCGTTATAACTAACTCCCGATCGATACCCTTTCGGACAGTTTTCTTTATTAAACAGCGCCATGAAAATTGCATAGTCGAGATAGGTTGAAGCAAAAACTGCAGGTTCTCCATCAGGTACTTTTTTACCATCAATAATAGTATGCGCTTGGCGAGGTTCAAATTCTACAATGTTCGCACCTGATCCATGAAAAACATATCCTCCTTCTTCAGTTAATTGATCCATTGCTTCTGAAATATTCATACTCACAATTATACCTCAAGGGTGTTGCTGACAGTTCTTCACCACGTTTAGAATCTTTGATATGAGGCGATGAGATTCACCCCTGACGGGCTCGGTTTGGAATAGGTGGAACCTCTTCGTTGACAAAGTAGTGTTAAATTGTAGTATCAAGAAAAAATAAAATATGGCGAAACTATCTGAATTAATTGGCAAAGATCTCAGTTCTTATAAAATCGAAAAGCTACATGAAGTTTGGTCGACAGATGAGGAAGGACTCAGATCTAGAGCAATTGGCGCTTTTAAAAGCAAAACAGTTGCTAAAGCATTTGCTGGAAACAGCAAAGAAGGATGGGGCACGAGTGTGTATCCTGTTACTGTTCTCACCGACGGTGTTAATACCTTTGCTATTGAAAACGAGAGAGTAGTAAACGTTTTCAATGATGAAGAAAAAGCAAACGAAATGAGACAGAAAGCAATAGCAAAACTTTCTCCAGCTGATCGTGCAATACTGGGGCTTTAGATTTTAAAAAACTTTTTTAAACCGGAACATTCCGGTTTTTTATTTTTGAACTTTGCTGACAGTGTGGAACGATGGTGAAACCGTGGTGTTTGACAAAGATAAGTAAAATGTTAATGTCACAAACAAATCTATTTACAAAAAAACAAAAAACTTATGCTGAATTTTAATGATGAATCTGTGCGTGATAATGCGTTACGGACAGTCACGGACTTAATGAAAAGGGCCTATGATCTTATAAATCTGGGAAGTCCTGAAAGTTCCAGGTTCTATAGTCGATTAACTCATCGTTTTCTGATGGATCATGCATGGGAAATACTTATTCCTGCGGCGAAAGAAGAAAGGCCATCCATATTTGAGGGATTGGAATATGATAACGAAATGCCTTGGCCTCAAATGACAACCTACAACTACGTCATGAGTGTCCTTACCCCTCCATCAATCCCTTGGGCAATGCTGACTTTCGGTTATGCCATACATGAAGGGAAACTAGTGAGAAGCACTTTCTTCACTCATCAAAAAATGGTTCCCTACCAGGTTATGCCGCAAGGAATTGTCATTGATCCTATGGCAATACAGAAAGGCATTCAGCCCGAGTACTACATTGGTTGCCCTGTGTGCTCAAAGGATTACATAGAAAATTTCATAAAAATGAAACAAAATCCTTTCGAAGAATATGTGGCAAAAGAAGGACATTTAATGCGGTAAATATGGTAACTGTAAAAACTTCTATATAAAAAATAGAAGTTTTTTATTTTCCAAAATTAGGAGCTGGCGGTCTCGAACTGGAACCGTCTGATACCTTGCCTCATATGGCCCGTTTCAGAGATTCCATTTTACCAAAACGATGCACCTTGAGCGTGAAAAAAGATTACAAGATTTTCTTGTGTAGATAAGAAACCCATTTAGAAATTAGGCCATTTTTTTTGATAACAAAATCTTGAAATGAGATACCAAATATTAAAATAGCAAGGGAAATTAAAAGCAAAAAGTTAAAGGTATAATGTATTACTGATAAAAACAGGAACAGTATCCCTGAAGAAAATAGAAAAATTATTGATTCCCCAAAATAATCTAAGGTTTGTTGTGATCTACCTTTTCTTAACTCTGCTTGTTTTTGAACATCATCATTAATAATTTTAGCACTAGGTAATAATTGAACTTTGCTTATATATTCTCTCAATATATCCGGTCTATATTGCTTCCCAATATATTCTTCGATAAGTGCTTCTTTCTCATCTGAAGCAATATTATATCTGTCTTGTAATGCTTCTAATCCCTTTGATTCGGTATCCAGTGTTTCTCTAAGCCAAGCTAGTATCAACAATACTACTAGTAACAATAAAGAAAAGCCTAGAATAAAATATACCTTATTTGATACTTTATCTGTGAAGAATGTTACTCCCGAAAGACCAAGGGCAAGGATTGTAATATGCTGAAAATAGGTCCTTCGTTGAGAGATATTCATAATCCTCTTCTCGACTATATCCTTATTCATTCCAAACCTAATAGATGAGATTTTTTCCCTCTCTTCTTGTAAGAATTCTAGAAATTTCTTTCCGTCCTCAGTCATAAATATATTCGTTAATTGACGCGTCTCGAGTTACGCACGAGCTGGCTGGGGGACTAGGACTCGCCTTATTGCCGGCTCGTAGACTCGCAACGGCAATTGCTTTGCATCAGACGAAAAGCAAAGCAGTTTGCTTTTCGTACCCATATCCTCAGGACCAAAACCTGATGTCCTACCATCAAACGAGCGAGTGAAATGTGCTTTGCTGGGGGACTAGGACTCGAACCTAGATACTCAGGACCAAAACCTGATGTCCTACCATTAGACGATCCCCCAGCAAAGCACATTTCCGAGCGAGCGCCGATGGTATGATTTTCATACCATCGGACGATCCCCCAATAAAACACATTTCCGAACAAGTGCCAATGGTATGATTTTCATACCATAAGACGATCCGGCAATAACGTTCTTTTTATAACACACTTCCCTATTCTTTTGAAGTGGTTTCCGCTTCCGTCATCTCCACAAACGCAAGCTCAAGCGGGAGTGTCGGGATAGCCGCGTAGGCGATGCGTTCGATCGCGGTAATGAGCGCGACGATACCGCGCGAGGAAATAGTCTCGGTATTTTCGACGGCGCCGCGCTTGATGATCTCGACATACTCATGTGAATGTTCTCCTTCGATCTGGGCGCGAATCGTCGGCGCATAGCGATACATGAGTGACAGACGCATCGTGCCGAGAAGCAGTTCGGCGAGAAGCATCATGTCGATATGGTTCGCTTCAGCATCGCGAAGTGTCTTGTAGGCGAGATCGATATTTTTCTCGATGAGCGCGGTGTAGAGGTCACGCAGGAGAACGAGCGAAGGAGCGCCGGTAACTTTCTCCACAAGCTCACGAGTGATAGCGCGACTGTCGCTTGCGGAAGCGACTTTTTGCAAAATGCCGAGCGTATCACGAAAAGAGCCGTCACCGAGAAACGCGATGAGCGTTGCACTTTCACTGTCGACGGTGAGTTTCTCTTTTTTTGCGATTGTTTCAACGAGCGTCGCCAGGACTGTTTCGCTCGGTTTGCGAAATGAAAATACCTGACAGCGCGAGAGAATCGTCTCGGGTACTTTGTCGAGCTCGGTGGTGGCGAGGATAAATATCACGTGTGCCGGCGGCTCCTCGAGCGTCTTCAGAAGCGCGTTGAACGCATGACTTGAGAGCATGTGCACTTCGTCGATGATATAGACCTTGAACGGTGAAGAGAACGGAAGTACCCGCACGCCGGAGCGAAGTGCGTCGATATCTTCGACGCCGCGATTTGACGCCGCATCGATCTCGATGATGTCCTCCGGATTGGTACCGAGCTCGGCGGCAAAAATACGCGCGAGCGTTGTCTTGCCGGTGCCACGGCTCCCGGTAAAAAGGTACGCGTGAGAAAAGGTTTGATTTTTTATCGACTGCGCCAGAACAGAAACGATGTGTTCTTGGCCGATGACCTCATCCCATGCAGAGGGACGATACTTGCGATAAAAGACCTGGGATTCTTTCGCCATAATGCCTTATTGTATCACGGAGAGAAACGCAGAAACTGCCGCACGCACTTCGGACACGTTTTTAGCCTCCATGAGGTGCATACGAAGCTCCTTGGCACCGGCAAAGCCGGTGCAGTAGGCCTTGAATTGTTTTTTCATCACGGCGAAGTTTTTATCGTGTCCGAGGAGCTGTTCAAAGAGTTCGGCATGTTCAACCAGGACTGTCAGCCGCTCCTCGATGGTGATGGGTCGAACAACAGACTGTGCCGCGGTACGCGTCGTGTCAAAGAAATGACGCAGAAATGTTTTTCGTATCCAATCGGGACGACGTCTCGGAAGTGTGGCGGTGATACTGCGAGACTCATCGAAAAACCACGGATTGCCGAGAAGCGCACGACCGATCATGACGCCGTCGGCGCCGGTCACGCGCGCTTTTTCTCTTGCATCCGCAAGCGAGACGACGTCGCCGTTGCCGATGATGAGCGTCTCCGGCGCAATGCGATCTCGTAGTTCGACTATTTTTTTAATATGCGACCAGTCGGCGGGAACTTTCGACATCTGTTTTCTGGTACGCGCGTGTACGGTAAGTGCGGCGATGTCTTGTCGCAATAAAAACGGGATCCATTCGTCGAGTTGAACCGCATTGTAGCCGACGCGCGTTTTCACCGATACCGGAATATCTTTTCCCGCCGCGGCAACACCGCGCTTCGCGGCGGCGATGATTCGCTCGGCGACTTCGGGTGTGCGAATCATCGCCGCCCCCGCGCCTTGTTTTTCAATCGCCCGATCGGGACACCCCATGTTGATATCGATCCCATCAAAACCGAGTTCCGCACACAGCTTTGCCGCATGTTCCATTTTTTCTTCATGTGAGGAAAAAAGCTGGGCAACAATCGGCCGCTCCCCTTCTGTGTACGCCAAATCCTTGACGAGCGCTTCGCGTCCGGGAGATGAGAGTCCGTCAGCAGAGACAAACTCCGTCCATACGACATGAGGTCGCCCGTATGTTACCAAGAGTCGCCGAAACGCCGGATCAGTGACATCCGCCATCGGTGCCGCGCAAAAAAACGGCCGCTTATCTTTTAATTGTTTCCAAAAATTATCCATTTGTTTGCGTTGCGCTCCATTCAAGCAATTAACTATAACGCATGAACGGGGTCGGGTGAACCCGAGAGAGGACCCGAGAGCGAGATTTGTTGAGCACGTATCGAAGCGGAATGTCGAGAACCGAGAGATTCCCAAACAAGGCAACCGACATGTTTACGTTAGTTGAATTTATACACTACTTTATTGGGGAACCGAAGGTCGATGTACTGGAGCGTCTTTTTCTGGTTATCAAAATCACTCGCCAACGGATCGGTTTTGAGTCCGCTGTAGAGTGCCTCAAGCGATACCTCTATATCATTGCCCGGATCAAACATCAGCATTGCGTCGGCACCGTTGTGAGAAAAGACGACGTCAAATTCATAGTCAGAGATGAAATGTATCTCCGTCGGCTTGATGTCAATCGCCGGCAAACGATCGAGAAGCGTGGCGACAACCGAGAGCTTGTCTTGGGAGAACGGAGAAAATGGAATACTGCCTTTTTCACCACCAAAGAGCTTCAGGTATGCATCTCCGGAAAATTGTGACGCGGGAGCATAGACAACGCCTTCTTTTGTCATTGAAAAACACGAGTTCTCTTGTTCACACCACAGGTATTCCGTCGCATGTTCGGTGACTGTCACCAGCAGTCCGTTGATTCCTCTGCGGCTCACGCGCACGCTCGAAAAACGTGGGAACGCGTGCGCGACCGTTGTACTGATGGTCGATGTCGCAACGGTAAGCATGCTTCCCTTTGGAATAACAAAAAGATATTCTCCCTTGATTTGTCGCTTGATAAATGCCGACACGTCATCGGGATTGACCGCGGTGGTACCGACGACATCGATTGTTTGAATTTGAAGTTTGGGGATGCGGGTGACGAGCACTACTGCAACAATCACCGCGAGGATGCCGGCAATCCACAAGAAACGTCGCCACGGAAACGGCTTCTTTTCCTTGGGAAGCTTCTTCTGCCCAAGCATTTTTGTGTTATATACGCGCTCGTACATGACATTATCCGAGATATTCTTTGCCGATATAGGGTACCAATACCGCCGGCACTTTCACCCGTCCATCGGCTTCTTGATAATTTTCAATAATGCAGGCGATGATGCGGGGAGTGGCGACAAGTGTGTTGTTGAGCGAGTGCGCATAGCGCAACTTCCCTTCCGCATCTTTGTATCGAATGTTGAGGCGACGCGTTTGAAAATCATGAAAGTACGATGCGGAATGCGTCTCGCGGTATTTTTTCTGCGACGGCATCCAGACGTTGATGTCGTATTTTTTCACTTGCCCGAGACCGATGTCTCCACCGCAACACGCGACCACTTCGTAGTGAAGTCCGAGCGCTTGGAGGAGCTCTTCGACGTTTTTGGTGATCTCTTCATGAAAGGCAACGCTCATCTCATGAGATGCTTCGCATAAAATGACTTGTTCGAGTTTGAAAAATTCATGGACGCGAATGAGTCCTTTGACGTCTTTGCCGTGACTGCCCGCTTCGCGACGAAAACATGGCGAAAACGCGACGTATTTTTTCGGCAGTCCGCCAAGATCGAGCACTTCATCGCTGTGATACGACATCGTCGCAACTTCTCCGGTACCGGCAAGATAATCCTCGTCTTGAGTTTTGTAGAGATCTTCTTCTCCTTGCGGCAAGTATCCGGTGCCATAGAGTGTATTTTTATTCACCAGCGAGGGCACGGACAGCGGCACAAATCCTTTTTTGATGAGTGCGGAGAGAAAGTAGTTCCAAAGCGCAAACTGAAGGAGCGCGCCGTCCCCTTTCAAAAAATATCCGCGAAA
>DASZSN010000004.1:0-6422 GCA_035548655.1 Minisyncoccota bacterium | reverse complement strand
CTCATCGGCACTGCCGCCGACCCTGACAACAACCCCATGACGTACCTGTGGAGCAAAGTCTCAGGAGGTTCGGCAACTATCACATCACCCACCTCACTCATCACTACCATCACCAACTTAACCCAAGGCACCTACACCTTCTGGCTCACCGCAACTGATTCAGGTGGACTGTCGAATGCCGACAGTGTCACCATCACCGTCAACCCTGCGCCGATAGTGAACACCCCTCCGACTGCAAACGCAGGAGCTGATCAAACCATCACGCTCCCGACTAATTCAGTGACTCTCTCAGGGGCCGGTACTGACACTGACGGATCCATTACTTCGTACGTATGGACCAAAGTCCAGGGAGGTACCGCGACCATTACTTCTCCCACCAGTGCATCCACTACCGTAACCGGTCTCTCCCAAGGTTCCTACGACTTCCGTCTCACTGTTTCTGACAACAGTGGTGCGACTGCCTATGATGATGTGATTGTGACGGTGAACTATTCTCAAGTCTCCGGTACGCCGGTTGTTACCCTCTACAAAGACTGTAGCTACGGTGGTTATAGCATCCCGCTGTCGGTGGGAAGCTATCACCTCACACAACTCCTCACCCTTGGGATGATCAATGATGATATTTCTTCCGTGCAAATAACCCCCGGCTACCAAGCCACCCTCTACCAAGATGATCTCTCCGGTTCCTCACTTACCCTCACCGCCAACGACTCCTGTTTCGTCAATGACAACTTCAACGATGTGATGAGTTCGATTGTGGTTGCACCATCAGCTCCTCTCGACACCACGCCACCGACCATCTCCTTTAGCGCACCTTCAAATGGCGCAACCATCTCTGGTACGGTCACCCTAAGCGCAACCGCAACTGACAACGTTGGTGTGGTTCGTGTTGACTTTGCAAGCGGTTCGACAACTATTGTCTCTGACACCACCAGTCCCTACACCACCACCCTCGATACCACCAGCCTTCCCAATGGTTCCTACACCTTCACCGCCACCGTCTACGATGCGGCAGGGAATAGTGGGACGACTGCAGTCACCGTCACTGTTTCAAATCAAGCGGCACCTGTCACCGGTCCCCTCATCAATGTCTCACAGGCAAGTCTTGATTCGGGAGATGCTTATATAGTCAATCAAAACTTCGGTGTTCCTGCTGATAGCATCTCAAACCTTACCGCTTCGCCGCTCCGTATCTTCGAAAACGGCAAGGAACTTAGCCCGGCTCATGCCGCACATGCGGATATCCGCACCTACGGAGCTGGTCGATTTAGTCACTGGACTGATGGCACAAACACCGCACTCTACTTCTCTTCCTCTGATAATACTGATCCCCGTACCAACGGGAGAACATATACCTATCTCACTAGTACCGGTACTACCCCTCCTCCTTCCACCTCCTCTCCCGTTGCCACCTTCTATAGAGATTGTAACTATGGCGGCACTGCGGTCTCACTTCCGGTCGGTACCTACAACTTCACAAGTACGCTTGCTGCTGGTATCGCCAACGACAGCATCTCTTCAGTCGTACTCACCCCCGGCTACCAAGCCACCCTCTACCAAGATGATCTCTCCGGTTCCTCACTTACCCTCACCGCCAACGACTCCTGTTTCGTCAATGACAACTTCAATGATGTGATGAGTTCCGTCATCATTGCGCCGATCAGCACCACTCCTCCTTCGTCTACTATTGCTGTCGGCTCACGTGTGGCAGCAACCACTACCGTCTGGGTACGTTCATCTCCTTCCACCCGAGCAACCCGTCTCGGCTATCAACGGAAGGGTGCCACTGGCTCTGTCATTGGCGGACCAACGTCTGCCAACGGCTACACTTGGTGGCAAGTCAACTTTGACTCTGGTGCCGATGGCTGGGTGGCAGGGAATTATTTGGTGGTGAAATGAGAGACTGGTATACTTCATTGGTAAGGAGTGCCCATTTTACCTGAGGTATTGACTCAAATTTATAAGCATGGTATACTACACCTATATGAAAAAAATAAGTTTTATCGTTAGCATTCTTTCACTCGTCGCTCTTCCGTTGTCGACACACGCGATGACTCTTGGTGATGTGATGAAACAATACAATCTGTACCGGCAAGATGCATTGACCTACCCGGTCGTGCTTGGTGCCTCAGCATCGGCGAATGGTTCCAATTGCAGTTCCGGAACGCCTTGCTCTACAACGACTCCAGCACCGACACCGATGCTTCCTGCAGGGGCTGATGCGGTTCTTCTCAAAGGACTTCAATACTCATCAGGGTCATCGTCGATCATTACCGGCAACCTTAAAAAAGGAGCAGTCGGAAATGAGGTTACCAAGTTGCAACTCTTTCTCGCGGCAAAAGGATACCTCGGTGTTGATCCTACAGGGAACTTCGGACCACTCACGCTTGCGGCAGTAAAACAGTTTCAACTTCACGAAGGACTTCACAATGACGGTATCGTTGGACCGAACACGATTCTTGCGATTACAAAAGAAGTAGCGCTTACCGCTCAACAGTTCAATCCAACAAAATAATTTTTTATTCTACACCACAACACGCACACACCAGTGTGCGTGTTGTGTTTTTCTCTGTTCATGCATATACTGATGCAACTATGAAATACATCATCAGTATTGTTGCAATCATCGCGATTATCATCCTTGCGATTCACACTCATAAAAAGCAAACGGACACTCCAGCCACTTCGCCCACCACTGCTCCCGTTTCGACGGGAGAGGAGCAAACGCCGCAACCGTCTTCATCGACGACACCGGCAACAGTTACTAGCATAACGACAAACGATGGTATGACAATTGAAACAATTCGAGAGGGAAGTGGACCGGCGATTACTCAAGGACAACAAGCAGAAGTCGACTATACTGGCATGCTTGTCGATGGTACGGTCTTTGATGCGAGCGCAAAACACGGAAGCACGTTCACCTTTACCCTTGGTGCGGGAGACGTTATCAAAGGATGGGACGAAGGCGTGCTCGGCATGAAAGTTGGAGAGACGCGCAAACTTACTATTCCACCGGAGCTCGGCTACGGGTCGCGGGATTTGGGGGCGATCCCGCCGAACTCGACGCTTATTTTTGAGGTCACGCTCAAAGGCATTCACTAGCGGTTTCTTGTGAAAAATTTTCTCTCGTAGTATAACGAGAGGAAATTTTTTGTCATGATACCGAAAAAGATTATTCGATACTATCGCATTCTTTTTTCCTTTCTCCTCATCCTGGCACTGGGTACGCTGTTCTGTACAATTTCACTTCAATCATATCGTCTTGCAGGAATAGTTTCATACACTATTCTTGTTATCATGTTGCTCGTACTTGTCGTATTCCCCGGACTTCCCAATTGGCAACAATCGCGATTTACCGAGGAAGATCTTCCTGACGGAGAATATGTTGTTACCAGAAGGGAACAGAGAAATATACCGAATTCAAAGATATGGACATCGATCTATTATATTGAATTCAATGGAGCTGAATACCCATTTTGTCTTGGAAAGGACATCTTGGTGGTTGATGTGCAAAAGGTGAAGATAAAAGTAAAAAATGGAAGAATTGTAGATAGTAACCCATTGTTTAAATGACAATGGGTTTTTATGCTACAATTGCGCCATATGAATGAATTTATTGAGAAAAAAGAGAATCTTATCAAGGTGTTTTCGTTTGTCGGACTGTTGCTCGCGTTGTTTCTGCTTGTCACGGTCGTCGACAAGATAAAGGAATATCGCTTTATCGGAAGCGGGCTCACTGCCACCAACACGATTACGGTCACCGGTACCGGCAAGGTGGAAAAAGCTCCCGATACCGCGCGTATTTCATTTACGATTCAAAATGAATCAAAAGATGTCGCCACTGCACAAGACGCGGTCAGCAAAAAGGTAGACGCAATCACCGCGGCGCTCAAAGCGCTCGGTATCGCGGATGCCGATATCAAGACTGACTCGTACAGTTCGTACCCGCAGTATGACTATCCACAGACGCCATGTTATGGAACTGTGTGTCCGCGACCCGGTACGCCGACGCTTCGTGGATATCAGGTTTCTCACGCGATTACGGTGAGCGTCAAAGACCTCACCAAAGTTGATGTGGTGCTCGGTGCGCTTGGACAGAACGGTGTCACCGATATGAGCGGACCGAACTTTGGATTTGAAGACGACAAAGAAGTTGCACGCGAGGCGCGTGACATGGCGATCGTAGATGCAAAGGCGGAAGCACAAAAGCTTGCAAAATCGCTTGGCGTCAGACTTGTTCGCATCGTTTCTTTTAGCGAAAACAATGGCGGCTACCCGACGCCGATGTACGCCGGTGCCGATATGATGGCGACAAAAGCGGCCACTTCCACTCCGAGCGTTCCGGTGGGCACTCAGAAAGTGGAATCCGATGTGACCATCGTCTACGAAATCCGCTAATCTCCTTCCATTGACTAAAAACCGCCTCGAGGGTATGATGTTTCCATCAGCCCCCTGGGGCGGTTTTTAGTAAGAGAGAAAAAAATGAAATTACTCGATTTTTTCAAGGAAACAAAGGCGGAAATGCGTCATGTCATCTGGCCAACCCGCCGTCGCGCGCTCATCTACGGCATCGTGGTGATCGTCTTTTCGGTTGCACTCGGGTACTTACTCGGCGGATTTGACACACTCTTTCGAACTGTATTAAAAGGCATTTTCGGCAACTAACCTATGGCAAAACAAGAACAAACAGGAGAACGTCACTGGTACGCGATTCACACCTATTCGGGGTATGAAAACGCGGTGCTTCGCAATCTCAAACAGCGCATCGACTCTCTCGGGATGCAGGACAGAATATTTAACGTTATTGTTCCCACCGAGAAAAAAATAAAGATCAAAGGCGGCAAACGCGTCGAAGTCGAAGAGAAGGTATATCCGGGATATATTTTGGTGGATATGATCGTAACCGACGATTCGTGGTATGTGGTGCGCAACACACCGCGTGTGACTGGGTTCGTCGGCGCGGGAGTGACTCCAGTACCGCTCACACAAAAAGAGATTGATTATCTCTTGGGTAAGATGGGCGAAGATATTTCCGCAAAGCACGCGATCGATCTCGAAGTGGGGGAGACGATTATCATCACCGATGGACCGTTCAAGGACTCTGAAGGACGCGTTTCCGAAGTAGACAGTGAACGCGGCAAAGTCAAAGTCATGGTCTCACTCTTCGGTCGTGAGACGCCGGTAGAGCTCGATTTCTTGCAGGTGAAGAAGATTTAGAAATGTTTTAATACACACGACACCAATACACGAATCGAAGCAACGAATGACGCGAATGTAGCAAAGTCATGGCAACAATCATCCACAAAGAATTGTCGTATCGTGTGAATGGGATATTGTTTGATGTGCATAATCAGCTCGGTAGGTTTTGTAGAGAAAAAAAGTACGGAGATCTTTTTGAAACGAAGCTTCGCAATGAGAAAATGGTTTTTGAACGAGAAAGAGCTGTTGCGGTAGAGGAGATCAAACGTGAGTTTACAAATAAGGTAGATTTTGTTATAAGTAATACGCTTCTCGTGGACTTGAAAGCCAAGCCCATCGTAACAAAAGATGATTATTATCAAATGAATAGGTACTTGAACGCGTGTGGGTATGATTTCGGATTAATCGTCAACTTTAGAAATAAGTATTTGAAGCCCATTCGTGTCATTCGTTCCATTCGTAATTAGTGTCGAGTTTCCATGGCAAAAAACATCACCAAAAAAGTAAAAGTTCGTGCGCTCGGAGGGATGGCGACTCCTGCGCCACCGCTCGGTCCCGCACTCGGTCAAGCGGGGGTTAATATCGGGGATTTCGTGCAGAAATTCAACGCCGCTACCCAAGATAGAAAAGGGGAAGAAGTTGGTGTCAAAATCAACGTCTACGAAGATCGTTCCTACGACTTTACGGTAAGCGAACCGATTGCAAGCTCGCTTATCTTTAAAGCCGCCGGTGTCGAAAAAGGCTCCGGAAAAACGCCGGTCACAAAAGTGGGCAAGATCACCAAGGCGCAACTACGTGATATCGCTACTCGCAAAATGAACGATCTCAACGCAAACGACATCGATGCTGCGATGAAGATCATCGAAGGCACCGCCCGAAGTGCCGGGATCGAGATTGTCGGATAATGTTAAAAATTTTTTGAAAATAAAAAGCCACTCTTGCAAGAGTGGCTTTTTCGTCGCTATTTTTTATCGTTTTCTCACCCAGACTTCAATGAGGACTTCTGCCGAAAGTAAAAATACCCAAGAAATGCTAAAATCATCGCATGAAGGAAAAGCTTGAAACACTCATTAAAAAGGCCCTTGCGGAGCTTTTTGACGTTTCTGACATTGTGTTTTCTATTGACCACCCCGAGCTTGTGTTCGGTGACTTCTCAAGCAATGTGGCGCTTGTGGTGGCTAAACAGCTTAAAAAAAGTCCGGTTGAGGTCGCGCAAAAAATCG
>DASZSN010000003.1:0-4121 GCA_035548655.1 Minisyncoccota bacterium | reverse complement strand
AAAAATAATCTTTCAAACAGCTGCATTATGTGTGCAGCCTTTTATTTAGAATCTTAAAGAATTTTCAGAACTGTTTTTTGTTAAGTGGCTCCAAATTTGCCGCGATCCCGATCGCCGCGGCGATGATGACGAGATTTTTGATGATGTACTGACCTTCGAGTGTCGGAACAAATGGCGCTCGCCATGTCAGGTGGGGGAGAACGATGAGTGGAAGAAATGTCGTGATCATGTGGAGAAAGAGTAGCGGGATGACGATGCGCTCGAGTCCTTTGATGAGAAACATGATGCCGATCGCACATTCGAGGAGAGCAAAAAGGATATAAAACGTATCAAACGGGATGAAATGGATCGTTCGTTCAAAGAGTGAATGCACGAGTGCGTCCGCAGGGGACAGCCCGATGAGCTTCAACAACCCGAACCAAAAAAAGATGACAAAAAGCGCGATGCGCGCGGTCGGTTCGCTGATGCGGCGGAAGAATCGAATCAATCGTTCATCCGCTTCGTGAATGCGTGACATAGTGCTCATAGTATAAAACAAAAATCACCCATCTGGGTGATGTGGAGTGATGACGCTTAATCTATAAGATCGGGTTTTTTAGCAACCGCGACTATTATGGCGGTGATTATCATTCCGATGCCGACAAACAACAATACTGAGCTCATCAAAAAAATTATGTTGCATGCCACAAGCACCACCCCGATAGTTGCGATACTCCAAAGTGCTGTTGCGAGAAGCCTGGATGTATTCATGAGAGGAGGTTTTTCTTACTATATAATAATTGAATCTTGTGTCAATACATGCTACAATAGACGGTCAACTTCATGAAAAAACAAGAAGAGCAACAACTGATTTCCATAAAAGGTGCGCGGACGCATAACTTGAAAAATGTTTCTGTTACGATGCCACGCAACAAGATGATCGCGATCACCGGACTCTCGGGAAGCGGCAAGAGCTCGCTGGCATTTGATACGATCTTTGCCGAAGGTCAGCGTCGCTATGTGGAAAGCCTTTCGAGTTACGCGCGACAATTTTTAAACCAAATGCCCAAGCCTGATGTGGACGAGATCAGCGGTCTCTCGCCGGCGATTTCCATCGATCAAAAGTCTCGCTCCAACAACCCGCGATCAACGGTCGCGACGATCACGGAGATCTACGACTATCTGCGCGTCCTCTACGCACGCGTCGGCAAGGCATACTGTCCGGTGTGCGGCACGCATATCACCAAGCTCTCGCAAGAAGAGATCATGGGATTTATTCTTGGAAAGATAAAAGAACTGTCGAAACATCCGCCAACCGGTGGAAACAAAAAGGTGATGGGGGTCGAATTTAACGACACAAAAATACAGATTTTTGCGCCGATTATTCGCGGACGAAAAGGGGAGTACTACCAGCTTCTCTACGATCTCCTCGGAAAGGGATTTTCAACTGTCCGCATCGATGGAAAGATGCACAAACTCCGTGAGCGGGTGGAGCTGAAGAAAAATGACAAACACACCATCGAAGTGCTCGTCGATGAGTTTGCTGTTCATGAATTTTCCACCAAAGGCGCAAAGGATTCCATAAATCGCGACGCCGAGCTTCGTCTGTCGGAAGCGGTCGAGCGCGCACTCCTTGAGGCGGATGGACTAGTGTTGATTAAATTTGAAGACACAAAAGCTGGAACTAGTACTTCTCCTCAGTCCTCGGGTCGCTCCGCTCAACCAGACATTCGTCGAAGCAATAGCTCCAGCTCTGGTGCGCAAGAGTTTCTATTGTCCTCTCGATTTTCATGTCCTAACGACGGGTTTTCATTTCCGGAGATCGAGCCGCGCCTCTTTTCGTTCAACAGTCCTTATGGCGCGTGTCCGGAATGCAACGGCATCGGTACGAAATTTTTTGGCGGCACCGAACCGTGTGAAGTCTGTCACGGCAAGCGTCTTCGCCCCGAGGCATTGAATGTATTTCTTGGCTCTGTCGGCGCAAAAGATGAAGGAATGAACATCGTCAAGCTCACGTCACTTTCTGTCGAGGCGGCGATGGATTTTTTTGGGGGACTCAAACTCTCCGCAAAAGATCGCGAGATTGCAAAGGCGATCTTGCGCGAGATCGAAGATCGTCTCACGTTCCTCCTCAATGTCGGTCTCGAATACATCGCGCTCAACCGTACCGCGAACACGCTCTCCGGTGGGGAGGCACAGCGCATCCGCCTCGCAAGCCAGCTCGGCAGTCGTCTCGTGGGTGCCATGTACGTCCTCGATGAACCGACGATCGGGCTTCACCAGCGCGATAACGAACGACTCATCAAGACACTCGTCGATCTGCGCGATATCGGCAACACGATTATTGTCGTCGAACACGATGAGGATACTATCTATACGTCTGATTACATCGTTGATATCGGTCCGGGAGCGGGGATCCATGGGGGAGAGGTGATTGTCGCGGACTATCTGGACAAATTGCTCTCCGCAAAAACCAATCCGTCAAAATCCCGCACACTCGCGTATCTCCGTCGTGAAGAGACGATCGAAACTCCGGAAACGCGCCGCGACGCGGACAAAGGCACACTCAAGATCGTCGGCGCGCATCTGCACAACATCATCAACCAAAACATCGATGTGCCGCTCGGTCGGCTTGTTGCGATTACCGGCGTATCGGGCTCCGGCAAAAGCACGTTTCTCTACGATATTTTGTACAAAAATCTGCAGGGAAGATTTGAGCGAAAGTACCGTACTGCGAAAGTCTACAACTGCGCCTCATTTACCGGTACCGAATACATTCAGCGCGCGATTATGATTGACCAATCTCCCATCGGTCGTACCCCACGCAGCAACATCGCGACCTACACTGGCGCATTTACGCATATCCGCGACATTTTTGCGGCGACCGAAGAAGCGCGGCTTCGCGGATGGAAGATCAATCGCTTTTCATTCAATGTCAAAGGTGGGCGATGCGAAGCATGTGAGGGTAACGGAGAGATTGCAGTGGAGATGCACTTTTTGCCGACGGTCTATGTCACGTGCGATGTGTGCGGCGGCAAACGCTTTGACAAAGAGACACTCACGGTCAAATACAAAAAGAAAAATATTTATGACGTGTTGCAAATGTCGGTCGAAGAAGGGCTCGAATTTTTCGGTGACATTCCGGCGATTTATGACCGTTTGAAAACACTAAACGATGTCGGACTCGGGTACATCAAGCTTGGACAATCCGCGACGACACTCTCCGGCGGAGAAGCACAGCGCGTCAAAATCTCAAGCGAGCTCTACCGTCCGTGGATGGAAAAGACGATCTATCTCCTCGATGAGCCGACCGTCGGTCTCCACTACGATGATGTCAAAAATCTCATTGGTGTTCTCAACAGGCTCGTCTCAAAGGGCAACACCGTCGTCGTCATTGAACACAATCTCGACCTCATCAAAAATGCCGACCACATTATCGACTTCGGTCCCGAAGGAGGAGAACATGGGGGAAAGATTATCGCAAAAGGGACGCCGGAGGAGGTGGCAAACAATCCGAAAAGTCACACGGGGAAATATTTAAAGAAAGTATTGTAAATTGTTCAATAAAAATGCCCCCAAAAAGGAGGCGGAACTTTTTTAAATTAGCCCAAAGTATCATCATCCTCTCCTAATTCTGGCCGGAGCATTAACCAGAAAAAAATACCAGCGCAAACAATGGAGATGATGAGTGTGAGTATTGCGATCGCGACGATACTCAACTTTGTGAACATAAAAAGCATTCCTGAGACGATGATCAAAAGTAGTAACGTCCATGACCACTGTTTTACCAGTAGCCACAACGTCATACGAAGGAGAATCCAAAGTGTCATTTGTAATGGTTTTTATTTCTGTTAAAATAACATACTATATATGGAAGGTCAAGATTTGCAACGGAGCAGAAAGATTTGGCAAAAGATTGCGCCGGTATTGCTCAAACGCTACAAACGCAACAAAACATTTCTCACCTATCGCACGCCGTGGGAGCTCACGGTTGCCGTGATTCTCTCCGCACAGACGACTGATGAAGGGGTGAATAAGGTGACACCAACACTCTTTAAAACGTTTCCAACACCACAAGCGCTTGCACGAGCTCCGCTCTCAAAAATAGAAAAAATGATTAGCTCTCTTGGCTTTTACCACTC
>DASZSN010000002.1:0-42801 GCA_035548655.1 Minisyncoccota bacterium | reverse complement strand
GTGATTATCGGTGCGGCGGCGTCGACGGTGAAGTCGTTGCTGGTGGCGATTGCACCGGTGTTGCCGGCGGCATCAGTGCTTTGTGCGGTTGCACTAAGGGTACTGCCATCAGTGAGAACATTTGTCGTAACTGACCATGTTCCTGAACTTGGCGTAGCAGTGTAGTCAGTACCGTCAACAGTAACAGTTACATCTGCATCGTCATCGGTCGTGCCGGTGATGGTCGGAGTTCCATTTGTCACTGTTGGAATCGTATCGATCGTGACAATTGGCGCGACGGTATCTTTAGTTGCGTCAAGCGTACCGGTTCCGATGTTTCCCGCGGCATCGGTTTGTGATGCGGTGGCGGTGAGCGATCCGTCAAGAAGCGAGCTTAGATCAAGCGTCGACGACCATGTGCCGGTGGTGCACGTCGGACTGTCAGAGACAGTGTCAATTGTGAGCGAGATTGCTCCATCAGTATCAGAACAAGTCCCGGAGAGCGTCACTGATGTTTGGTCATCGCTATTGACGGTCGGGAAGGAATCAACGGTTATTGTCGGAGCAGTTCCGTCAAAGGTGACCGTTGAAGCGTCAGTAGTCGAGGAAACTTCGGTACCTGCGTTTCCTGCGAGATCGGTGTAATCAATCGCAAAGGTGACTGCACCATCAGGATCGCTTCCTGCCATGGTGTAGGTAGCGGTGTATGGATTGGTACCGGTAACATCGGCACTGTTTCCGTCAACGGTAACTGTCGGTGTTGCGAGGATTTCCGTTGCAGTGAAGCCAATCGTCACTGTGTCGCCCGGTTTTGCAAGTGTTGGCGTTGGATTGTTTGAAGCAATATTTACCGCGGTAATCGCCGGAGCGGTCGTGTCGATTCCTCCGATTGCATCAGAGAGTTTGTAGTCGGTGTTGCCCAGCGCGTCAGCTGCCTGGTAGCAGATGATAGTGCCGTTATCCGCCTCTGTCGAGAAGGTGAGATCGGTGTACGGACCAAATGTGAGTGTTGCATCACAAACATCTCCAGTCGTGACACTTTGCAAGAGTGTTCCATCGGAAACTGATGCGGTGAGCGTCTTTGATTGTGCCGGATCGGTTCCGGGATTGTTGATCGTGATGTCGGGAGCAGTCTTGTCGATGTTGGTGATCGTTACTGTTTTGGTTGATTGGTTTCCCGCAAGGTCTGTCGCGATGAAATCAAACGTTCCGTTTTCAGTAAAGGTATTTGAATCAGCGTTGAGTGTCCCCTCATTGGTGTGTGCCGTCACTGTAATGTCTTGGTTGGTCGGGTCAGTAGTGTAATCATCGATGGTGACGATAGGAGGGGTATTATCATAAGTTGTCGAGAGTGTATTTGAAGCCGTGTTGTTTCCACCAGCAATATCAATTGAGATGTTTTCAGGGACATTTACAGTTACTTCTCCATCATCGGTTGGTACGACGTCAAAAGTGTAAACAGATCCACTTCCGTCAAAATTTTCTACTGTTCCATTGGTCACAGCAACATCAGTTGCTTCAAATCCCGTCACGTCTTCAGAGAATGTTGCTGTTACATGGATTGGGGAAGTGTTGGTGATCGCCGGTGCTGTTGTAGTGAGTGTCACCGACGGTACGGCACTGTTTTGAACAGTAATCGTGAACGGATGGGAAGTGTAATTTCCGGCAGTGTCAGCCGCAGTACAAGTAACAGTTGTTACTCCCATAGGGAACTCATCTCCTGAGGTAACGATTGTTGGAAAGACCGTTGCTGGGTCTTCGTCTACGACAGGAACGTGCGGAATGGTACAGAGGGTACTCAACGGAGAAGCGGGAAGCCCGGTATCAAGATCGGTCACTACTGGAGAAAAGGAAACAGAAGCACCTGTCGGAGAAGTTGCTTCGGCAACTATATCTGGTTGAGTGATTACCGGCGCAACGCCATCAGAAACAGGGCTGTTATCCATTTTTGCGAGCCCTTGTGACACTGTCACCACATCGATGCTACTTTCTTTCGACTGCAGATAGCTAACGATGCTTGCGAGCGTTGATGGAGTGGCGCAGTAATTGTCATTTCCTCCCCCGTCTTCAGGTGGAATTGGAACGCCGTCAGGATTGCTACATCCGGCATCGATCTTATGAAAGACAAGCACCAACCACTCATCGTTGTTTGCCGCTTGATCAATCCATCCTTCAACTTCAGAGACATCAGTATCTGAAAGGACTTGGTCTGCATATAGTTCGTATCGATTGGTCGATCGCGTATTGAGTCCGTCAATCACTGTGCGACTGCCGACAAACCCTGCGTTTTTCAATTCTTGATCAACGGTGTCATTCGTTGTTCCATAAGGAAACGCGAGGTTACTTACCGGAGCTCCAATCGTACTGAGAAGATCAGATCGTGATCCTTCAATTTCAAATCGAAGTTGCCCGTCGTTTTGAGTAGTGAGATCTTGGTGAGTACGAGTGTGTGCGGCAATTTCGTTACCAGTTGAAAACAAACTTTGCACATTGGCCTGTGTCATAAAATCGGCATAGCAATCACCGTCACAAGCGGTTGCGCCGTTCATCATGCCAGAAATAATGTAATACGTTGCCTTGAATCCGGCGTCATTTACGATGTGTGCATTGGCGAACTGTCCTGCAGTACCGTCATCAAACGATAGTGTCACCATCCCTTTTTCGAAGAGATCGGTATTTACAGTAAATGAGGAGATATCGAGAGGAGTACTTGCGTTGTGTGCCGCATCGGTGACAGTAATGGTGCAGTTGTTATACGTTCCAGCAGAAAGTGATCCAAATGTGACGGTATTGTTTCCTGCGGCGGCGTTTGCAAGGTCACCGTTACCGCAAGAACCGCCATACGTTACTGCTCCTGCCTCGGTTGAGCTGAACACATAACTTGGAGTGGTATCACCGGTTTGTGTTGAGATTGGGGTTACTTGAGAGAGGGATGGGGGAGTGGTGTCGGCAACATTGTAGGTGACAGTATTGTCGGTTGAAGTTGATACAGTATTTGGATTGCCTGCGGCATCATGCGCTTTTCCTGCCGCAATAGTTGCTATCACTGTTCCACTTGAAGTCATTCCGGAAACAGCGACGTTATACGTTGTGCCACTTCCAGTAACTGTTGCAGTAGTGGCTCCAGCAGTTCCAGAGAGAGTAACATCACCAGTGGCAAAATCAGAGACTGATTCACTAAACACAACAGTGAAATTGATAGGAGAGGAGCTTGTCGGATCTGCTTGTGCTGGAGCAGAAGACTTTTGGTTGATTGTTACGCTTGGAGAAGTTGTATCAACAACGTTGACTGTGACAACACTATTCTGAGAAAAAGTATCATTTTGTCCATAACATCCATATCCATTGTAATAATTGCTATAAGTTGCCAAATAAATATTATATGTTCCAGGGGTTGATGGGGCTGTTATGTTAAATGTCTCAGAGTTCGTCCCATTACCGCTGTGATTAGCTGTATCAACACAAGCATATGTTCCTGAAGAAGTTGAAATTCTCCATCCTGTTGCGTCCCATGTACTACTTCCTCCACCTCCAGAAGTATTTGTAGTAACAGAGACAGATGCAGAAATAGTTGCGCTAGGCGCGACAGTGACACTTGATGCACCGTTCAATGATACTGAGTTGATAGTAGTAGTATCTGCAAACGCAACTGAAGGAATACTGATAAAAATTGCGACAAGAGCAAAGATGCTGATTTTCGTAACAAAGGATTTGTAAATAGTTATCATATTTTGATTTTTAAATGAGATTTGACTTTCTAATAATCTATTTCTGAATATTTATAGTGATAGCGCGAAAGCAAAACACCTTTCGTCTTTATCACGAAAAGGTCCCATATGTCGGCTCTTAGCCGCGCAGATACTATTTTTCAAGCGAATCTCCTCTCTCTTTCCACTGGTGATTCGTTGTTCCCAATACTACTCACGCACAGAAAAAGTCAAGAAAGCGGCTCCTTGACTTTTAAAAAACTTGTTTCAAATATTTTTACCTTGTTATGGCCAATTGATCTGTGAAGTAGTGACAATATCCTTCCATGGTCCGTTTGGAACGTCGGTAGATTTTATAAATTGCCAGTCAACTTTGTTGTCGACATTGTTCAGTCCGGAAAAGTGGAGGCAATCGCGCAATGCGGGCGACACATCCATCCCCGCATTGTTTGCGGTAGTGCTTTTTGGTCGCGGATCATTTATTCCAAATACATATGCATAGTCATTATATTGATATGGACCAGAGTCCTCGATTTGTCCATAACAAGTGGTGCCATCTTTTGTAATCTTCACCCACTGGTTCTTCATCATTGATTCATTGTCTTGCCATGTTTGTGTTGATGCCCATGAGACGACTTGCAACGCATTTGATTTTCGGTCGCCATTGTCATTGAAATCATTATAGGGGAGATCAAGATAAAACGGATTTTCTTTTGGAATAAATCCGGCAGGGTAGTAGCCGTTGCGATTTTGATAATCGTCATAGCCACCATAATCAGCTTCCCAAGTATCATCCCAAGCAGAGATAGCATTATCTTCAGAAGAGCCATTTCCTTGGGGTTCGCCAACCCAAAAAACTGCCGCAGTTATATTGGTATGCATTGGGTAAGTGGATGCGGGTGACGAAATCACAGAGTCGTTTATCGGGGAGCTAGTGCTCACTGTTGGGGTTGTTGTGTCGTGAGAAGATGTTCCACCGCCGGAAGTACCACCAGTACTTGATGATCCTCCTCCGCTCGTGCTTGAACTTGAAGAGGAACTACGTGAGCTTCCACTCGATGGTGACGAAGATGTATGAGGAATAGGAAGAGTAGAAGCGCTGAGCTGGAGCGTACAATCAGAAATTATTTCCGCTCTCGTTTTTGGACCGACGATTCCATCGGAAATCAATCCATGAATGGTTTGATATTTTTTTGCCGCCAGCGCAGTGAGTGTGCCGAAGTATTCAGTTTCAAACCCTGGTGATCCGGGGCCTTGCAATGCTACCTGGGTGAGGGGAGACAGATTGAATATTTTTTGCAACACCTGTACTTGTGACCCCCTGCCTCCGTATTTGAGAGTAAGGGAAAGCGGGTACGTGCATATCGGTGATTGCCCCTCCTGTGCATGGGTAATTATTGACCAGGCAAAAATTCCGATACCAAGTAGCACAATACCGAAAATTGCAAATCGAGTGTTCCTCATGTCGCGAGTCTATTGAAAAAATGGGATTGAAGCAAAGAAAGGGTGTGTTCTAATTTTTTGACGGTTTCTTTATTGAGTACGACGAGAGGGGCTTATCCATCTGCCGTTTGACTTCACAAAAAATGCTCTTGGAATCCCAGATAAAAATGCGATCGAATCAAGAATTCTGACTACAGGGAAAAATAATCCAACAACGAGATACTCTTTTCTTCTTTGGATGATTGCAACGATAACCGTGAGCAAATAATCTGAAAGCCATATTCCGACAAATAATGCAACGAGAAGATATTGTGTTTCCAGAAAAAACGGCCATTGCGTTGATGGAAAGATTTGCGGAAGTATAAGAGATAGCAATAATAAGATTGGGGTAAGCAAGAACACTAGACTTCCAAGAGTAACTTCAATCAATGTTGGTATCATCGCAATCCAAAATTTACCTGGCCAAAACCCATGAAATTTAATCGTTTGCCAAAAACCCAAATGCCACCGTCGGATCTGTCGAAAATAGTCATCTGCATTGTCCGGATCTTGAGTATAGGCGATGACACTAGGGTGATGAGCGATTATGCCAAGTTTTTTGTGATGCACTTCAAAAGTCATGTTAAAATCTTCGATAACGAGACCTTTGGGGTTAATATCTATTTTGTCCAATATTGACGTTCTATAAATACTTGCGAAACCGGGAACAATAGGTGTCACATTGGTGTACTTCCATGTTTGCCCAAATTTTACAAGACGCTGTCCAAGAAAATAGACTCTATCACGATGAGAAACAAAGAGTGTCTGTCTCCAAGACATCTTTTTTGGATTCCAGATCGTGCTCGCGTATCCTGCCACAGCCACCACGTTTTCATCATTGAAAGACGGAAGCGCTTTTCTTAAATAATTTTTTTTGAGTCTAGTATCTGCATCGACGAGAACAAGAGCTTTAAAATTTTTTTGAATATGGAAATGCTTTATACCAGTTTCGAGTGCTCCGGCCTTTCCTTTTCCAGGATTTATATCAAGTACATTATTTGTGTACTTTTTAGCTATTTCAACAGTTCTATCATTTGATCCGTCTGAGATAACGAAGATGTTTTCTGGAGCAATTATTTTTTTTAGTGAAATAAGTGTGTCGTCAATCACCAGTTCTTCATTGTGTGCCGGAACCATCACAGCAACATCTTTCCTTTTGATCTTATTTATTACATTTCCATGGCTTTTTTTGTTGTTGTGAAAAAAAGGTAGGATTTTGTCACTTAAGATTCTAATTATTCCGATGACTCCCCAAAAGATAAAGTTGACCCCCCAGACCAGTACGACTGCAAGCAACAAAGACCAAACAGTTCCTTTCCCCCAAAATACATTACCGATTGAATGGAAAAACCTTGGCCTAAAAATCCATATTACGAACGCTATCGTGATTGTGTACTCAAAAAGTATCCAAAAAAAAGCTTTCTTCCCCATTACTCCTGTAATGATAACCTTTGTTGTGGTGCCGTATCAACATTGTGTACCACTGGATACTCTAGTCTTAGTTTAAAATTTTCAATCATCTTTTGCAGTCCAAGTTTTAGATCAACCTTTTGTCTCCATCCAAGTGAGCGAATTTTTTCCAACACCGGCATTCGACTCGAGTGATCGTGCTCTGGTCTTGGAACACTTACTATTTCACTCTCCGAACCAACCGCCGCAATAACAAACTCAGCAAGTTCTCTTATGGTAATTGCTGAATCACTTCCTAAATTATAAATCTCGCCAGGAGTTCCTTTTGATATTACAGCCTCAAACCCATCAAGTATGTCTGAAACGAAGCAAAGTGTCCGTGTTTGACTCCCTTCGCCCTGCACTGTTAACCCGTCGCCTCGAAGCGCTTGCTGGATAAATCGCGGGAGTACTCGCTGGTCCTTAAGTGACATATTTGGTCCGTACGCATTGAAGAGACGTACAGTAACCGCGTGCAGTCCATATTTTTTCACAAAATGTGCGACAAGAGTTTCTGAAAACCTTTTTCCTTCTTCATAATTTGCCCGAGGACCAGTAGTCTCGACATTTCCAGTATATTTTTCATCTTGAGGTGTTTTTTCTGGTTCACCGTATACCTCAGATGAACTTGTAAATAGAAGCCGTGCTTTCGATTTTTCTGCGATACGGAGCACGTTCAGTGTCCCAATACTACAAGAAATAAGCATCTCTTCTGCAAGAATATCGATATTTGGAACTCCTGTTGGACAGGCAAGGTGATATATGCGATCAAAATCACAACCAACTTTTTCGCAGAATTTTATAAAGTCAGGACTTTCGATTCCACATTCACAAAAAGAATAATTCTCATATCCCTGAAGACTCTTGACATTTTCCTCACTTCCAGTTGTAAAATTATCTACAACAAAAACGCTATGACCCTCATCAAGCAATCGTTTTGATAAATTTGAGCCAACAAGACCAGCTCCTCCTGTTATTAATATTTTCATACAGTAAATGTCTATATAGATCCGGTGTGTAGATCGTATCTTTTAATGAATGCGATACTAGTCATTAGAAAATAAATGTCAATAGTTTTTTAAATTTCAATGAACCATCAGCAAATATTGTGTTACACTTTTACTCATACTAGCCATAACACACCATATATGGACAATCAAACCAATAGCGATCAAAACATGTCACAAGACCAGCCACAGCCCCAATCGTCAAATCAATCGAGTAACAATCAATCTGCTCCGCAGGCTGAAGCATATTCTCCTAGACAGCATCGCATGCTCATGGGAGTTCTCTCGTACCTCGGACCGCTCGTCATCATTCCGCTTGTCACCAGCAAACAAGATCCGTTCGTGAAGTTCCACGTCAAACAAGGGCTCGTCCTGCTCTCGATCGAGATCATCGTGTGGATTCTCGCGAGCATCCTGTGGCAGTTGTGGGTGGTCTATCGGCTCATCAACCTTGCGACCGTGATTCTCTCCATTATCGGTATCGTGAACGTATCGCAAAACAAAGAAAAAGAGTTGCCGCTCATCGGACACCTCTCAAAGTTTTTCCCGATATAAGCAACTTCCCGATCATCGTATGAAAAGATTTCTCGTCATCCTCATCATCGTCGCACTTGCTGTTGGTGCGTTCTTTTACTTCACCCGTCCGATAGCGGTGCCGACCAACGGAGTACAATCTACCACCGAATCTCTCGCGCTTACTCCCGATGAGGCGACAGGGGCGGCTATCTATCATATCTCGCAGGACGAATCGAGCGTGTCGTTCAGCGCACACGAAACACTCGCCGGTGCGCCCAACACCGCGGTTGGTACGACGCATCAAATAGCCGCTGATATCGCCATCGTACAACACGCCGACAGCGCGCCGATCATAAAGATCAGCCCGGTAAAAATCGACGCGCGCACCTTTGTGACTGACAGCACTCAACGCGATGGTGCCATCAATCGCTTCATTTTGAAAACCGAGACCCCGGGGAACGAATACATCACGTTTGTGCCACGTACTGTCCATGGTCCAACATCGATCACTCAAGGGCAGGAATTTCAGGTCACCATTGAAGGCGATATGACGATCTCCGGTGTTACAAAACCTGAAACACTCACTGCTCTCTTCACACAAAATGGTGATCGCCTCAATGGTACCGTCCAGGGGACGATCAAACGCTCTGACTTTGGTTTGACGATCCCGAGCATTCCATTTGTTGCCGATGTGAGTGATGAGATACCGGTGAGTGCGACATGTATCGCGCATGCCGATTCATCATCTCATGTGCCGCCCCGCGCGCCCCAATCTTCTACCGGAAAACCGGTACTCGAATAATAACTAGGCTGTTGCAATCGTAATCTCGACGAGTTCGGGAGTGTTGAAGAGGCGAGTGGGAGGCCCCGAGGTGC
Source organism: Minisyncoccota bacterium (assembly GCA_035548655.1). Lineage (GTDB taxonomy): Bacteria > Patescibacteriota > Minisyncoccia > Phycocordibacterales > UBA9973 > UBA4124. Next base: position 33,785 of record DASZSN010000002.1, on the reverse strand, counting down.
CCACACCGCTACTCGTAATCGCGGTCATGGTTTCGACGCGGTGCAATCCGTAGGTGTATTTTCCATAAAAGAGCCAGACGAGGTAGTTGATCGGCCAAAATTGTCCGCGATGCGTGTGACCGGAGAGCATGAGCGAGATGCCGGTGTTCACCGCGCTTGCATGAAATGTCGGTGGATGATTGATGAGGATGGCCGCCATCGAGGGATCGATGCCAAGTGCGTTGATGGCGTTTTCGGCTTCGTGTTTTTTTGATTTGTCGCGATATTGGATGCCGGCGATTTGTACGCCATCGTAGACTGTCTTTTCATCGACGAGTACCCGCAGTCCCGCGTCGTGAAGGGAGCGAATAAATCCTTCATAATCGCCATAGTGCTCATGGTTGCCGGGAGCATAAAAAATAGGGATCGTTGCGGCGAGCGCTTTCCACGGCGGCGTGATCGTCGACATCGTTATTTTCGGTCCGTCGTAGAAATCTCCGGCGTGAATGATGATGTCCGGCGCGATAGCTCTGATGCGAGCGACGACCTTTTTTGAAACACGAGCGTGATTCACCAGTCCATAGTGAGTGTCAGAGACGAGCAGTATCCGACGTCCGTTCCATGATGCGGGCGCCGTGGGAAGGGTGACGGTGTATCGTTTGACTTTTATCGCGCGCGACTGCAAAAGTCCGGTGATGCCAAGCGCAAGCGCCGCACACATCGCGATAGTACTCAAAAGAATGGTGGTTGCTGAAGAGAGCGTGGTAAAGACCATGACGATTCCGAGCACGAACGCCGCGGGGGAGAGGTAGACGACAAGTCCAACAAAGATATTGAAGAGCTTGTAGAGGATTCTGATGCGTTCGGCAAAGACCATGCGTCCCGACAAAAAGCTGAAAATAAAAAGTCCGGAGAAACTGTATGCGCATATATGCACGGCGGTTGCCCAGCCGCTTGAAAGTCGAAATCCCACTACGTACACCTCGGAGGTCGCCCATAAAAGATAGGTCAAAAACCCGATGAGTGCGATGATAAGGATGACAGTACTAAGGCGACGCATCGTGCCAGTATACTCTTCCCATTAGCTTTGCGGAAACAAAAAAACCGCCTTAGCGGTTGATGTTTCGTGATAGACGTCTTGAGCGAGTTCCTGCCAGTGGGCTCTCTGCAAGGACTTTGACAAGTCTTCTGCTATTTTCTGCCATGTTCTTCCACAAGAGCACGGCATTGCCCGACGGACGAATCGCTTCCACTTCAGGAAGCACTTGGTGCGGAACAGCCAAGTAGAAAATTATTTTTTCAAGGGATTCGGTGATGATGCGCTCTCTGTTTCCACGGGGTTTGTTTTTCCCTGTGATGTCATGGACGCATTTCTTTATCACATCATTGCACATCGCTACCTGAGCGATGACTGCCGGTGCAATGGGCTCTTGTACGCTTATCCCTTTGTAAACGTACCCGTGCGTACTCTTCTGCAGTTCCGCCAGCTTGTTCTTTATGCCCGCTATTCGGGCAAAAAACAAGGGAGACGAACCATCTCCAAAAAATAAGGTGACGGTGTCGTTTGACACCTCTAGGGTCTTTACATCGCCCCATCCGGTGATGAGGACTTTGAACGTAACGGTAACGGTATTTGGTTTCATGAAGGAGTTTTCTCAGACATTACCGTACTTGCACCGTTTGTCAATTTGGCGACGCGACATGTAGAATACCCCCATATGAAGGAATTCTCCCTTGCGTACCAGGCGCTCAATAATGCACAAAAAAGGGCCGTTGACGCCATCGAAGGGCCGGTCATGGTGGTGGCTGGGCCGGGGACGGGGAAGACACAAGTGCTTTCGCTTCGGATCGCGCACATCTTGCAAGAAACCGACACGCCGGCGAATGGAATCCTTTGTCTTACGTTTACCCGCGCCGGAGTTTCCGCGATGCGCGAACGATTGGTGCGTTACATTGGTGTTCGCGCGCACGATGTTGCAATCAACACGTTCCATAGTTTTGCAATCGAACTTATTGAAAAATATTTCTCGCTACTTGATTTTGATGCGCCGCCGACGCTTCTCGACGAAAAAGAAGCGGTTTTTTTGATTGATGAATTGCTTCACGCACATGAATGGCAATACATCCGTCCGCGTGGAAACGCCACGTTCTATTTTCATGATCTTACGTCTCTTATCTCGCTTCTCAAACGAGAGCGTATCACATCGAAACAATTTCTTGGTGAAATTGAAAAAGATATCGCGGCACTTCGTGTCGATCCGACAAGCATTTCAAGTCGCGGCGAAACAAAAGGGGAATTGAAAAAAGAAGTGCAGAAAAAAATCGAAGGGCTTGAGCGCACCCGTGAAGTAGTGCAATTTTATGAAGAATACGAAGCACTCAAAAAGGATCGCTCACTCATGGACTACGATGATGTGCTCGAGTATGCGGTCGCTCTTGCTGAACAAAACGAGGATGTTCGCGCGGAGCTCAAAGAAAATTATCTCTACGTGCTTGTTGACGAACACCAGGACTCCAGTGGTGTGCAAAACAGTTTTCTCTCCGCAGTATGGGGCGCTGTCGAGAAACCAAATATTTTTGTTGTGGGAGATGATCGCCAGCTCATCTATGGATTCAGTGGTGCCTCATTCTCATATTTTGAAGCATTCAAAACTGCGTTTGGAAAAGCAACGCTCATCACCCTTACCGAAAACTATCGCTCGACCGCACCGATTCTCGCGCTTGCTGATGAGCTTCTCAAGAGTGCGCTTACCGACGAAACACTCAAAAGCACAAAAGGGCAAGGGGCTACGGTTGCGCTTTCAGAATATGTCTATCCGCGAGATGAGATTATTGCCGCAGGCCTTCATTGTAAAGAACAAATCGCGCAAGGGACTGCGCCGGAAGAGTGTGCACTCCTCGTGCCCAAAAACCGTCACGTACGCACCGCGATCGAGATATTTCGCGACATGGGTCTTCCGGTACGAAGCGCCGGCGGGGTCTCGCTTTTTGAGCTCAAGGAGATGGATATATTCAAAAGGGTGCTTGGCGTTGTGTGTGATCCATACAATGGAGAGCATATCGCGCAATCACTTTTTGATTACACGTCGGGCATTGCGCCGCTTGTTGCGCACAAGTTTCTCCATGATACTGATACGAGAAACCTTTCACTCGAAACGCTCATCAGTCATGCGGGAAAAAATCTTTTTGAAGATCCGATTGGAGCATGGGGGAAAAAAATCGAAGCGTGGGTGACGATTGCGCAAAAGGAAAATTTGCAAACGTTTATTCATACGCTTGGAAACGAATTGCTCATTGATACTGCCAACGATCACGAGACACTGATGCGTTCGATTGAAGTAGTACGCACGATGTTGCATCTGGTGATCATGCGACGTGAGTCTCATCCAAAAGAAACGGTACAAACATTTCTCGAGTATGTACAACGGCTCGAAGAATATGGTCACCCGATCATGGTTGCGCCGCTCCTTGGTTCTGCCGGCATCACTGTCTCGACACTCCACGGATCAAAAGGGCTCGAATATGAAAGTGTGTGGATTGCACACATGAACGAAGAAACACTTATGTCACAAAAGCGCTCCGGCTTTGCGCTTCCTGAGTCACTCGAAGCGTTGGTGAAGGCAAAAGACACGGCAGTTGCGAAGCGGGAAGTGTATGTTGCAATTACTCGTGCAAAAAGGGATTGCACAATCTCGTACGCGGCGTATGGATACAACGATGCGGCGCTTGAACTCGCACGTATTGTTGCAGAACTCCCCGAAACGCACTTCATAAAAAAATCTGCAAGTGACACTGAGCACGACCTTGTCGATACAGATCCAAATGTGTATGTCGCGCAAGAAAAACGAAACGACGTAACGACGCGCGAACTCACGGAGATGGTGCGCGAACAGTATCCTGAAACAAACGTCTCGGTGACGCTTTTGAACAATTTTTTTGAATGTCCATGGAAATGGTATTTCAGGTCACTACTGCAACTCCCAGAAGAAAAAACCGAACGGCTGATGTTCGGCAGTGCGATTCACAGTACAATCGAAACCATTTTAAAAGATGGCAACAAACCAAGCGACACGAGAGTACAAGAGCTCATTGAGACAAATCTCGAACGCGAAGGCATCACAACAAAGAGCGTACTCGCGCGGATGATCAAAGAGGGGACAGCGGCGGTCACGCGCTGGGTCAAACAGTATTTTGGTGATCTCGCAAAAGAGTATACAAGTGAGCGGTCAATATCATTTCACGATCCCGCATTTTCGCATTTGACGATGTACGGCAAGATCGATCTCACCGAGCGATTTCCCGACAAAACAATAATGGTGACAGATTTTAAAACAGGGAAGTCACACAGTAGAAGCGAGATAGAAAAACAAGGTGACGATGGGCGTCTCTCATCGCACCTGCGCCAGCTTGCGATGTATTCATATCTCATCCATGGCGCGGAAAAGAAAGATGTCACAACGTCGCGTCTGTTATTTCTCGAAGCTACGGACAATGACAAAAATGCACTCTATAGCGCGCATGTCAGTGCTGAGCAGATTGATCTCTTGAAACGCGACATCGCAGACTACGACAAGGCAATCGCGAGCGGGGAGTGGGTACATCGTGAGTGTCATGTGAAGCCGTTTGGTAGAGAGACGGAATGTGAGTATTGCAGGCGGGCGAGGGAAATATATGGGGTAGTAAATAAAAAATAAAAAAATTCCCAGAAGATTGTTCCGGGAATAATGTCTGTCTAGTTATTTTGCAAGTAACCGCTTCGCCTCATTAGCGTGGCTGTGCATTTCCTCATACTTTTTCTTTATGTTCTCAACTTTATCTTCGGTGTTTGATCTCATTCCCTCAATAAACTTTTCAGTTTCGTCTCTTATCTTCGAAATCCGATCGTTCATAGTTGCTGCAAAATTTGATTCTTCTTCAATCACACCTTGCAAGTATCTTTTCTGCCATTTTTCACTTTGCTCAACCCTCCTTTTTGCCCTCTTTCCATAAAAGATTACGCCAAGAAGTTTATACGGAATATAAACACTCAGAAATAAAGAGAAGAGAGTCACAGCGATCGTCAAACCAGAGCTGACGTTTTTGTTATATGCACCGAGTATGTAGGCAATATAAAAAAATGTAAACCAAAAACAAGCCATACCGAGGATGAAAAGAATTATTGTGCGATATGCACCGTCTTTTATCCACTGAGAAGTTTGTTGTTTCATAATTTTATTTTTTTAAGGTTTGCTAAACGGTAACATATTATTTTGCTATAGTCAATAGCTTTTGCGCTTGATTTTTGCTATACTAAATCATCAATAAATCCTTATTTCTCAAAGATTTTCGTGGCAAAAGACACTTCTAAAAAAGCATATGGCGCAGAGCAGATTTCGGTCCTCGAAGGGCTTGAACCGGTGCGCAAGCGTCCGGGTATGTACATCGGCACCACCGGTCCCGAAGGGCTTCACCATCTCGTATGGGAAATCTTTGACAACTCTCGCGACGAAGCGATGGGCGGCTTTGCCGATCGCATCGAGGTGACACTTCTGCCCAACGACATGGTGCGTGTGGTGGACAACGGTCGCGGTATTCCTGTCGATATTCATCCCAAGACAAAAGTAAGCGCACTCGAGACGGTCATGACGACATTGCATGCCGGCGGAAAGTTCGGTGGCGAGGGCTCCGGCTACAAAGTCTCTGGTGGTCTCCACGGAGTCGGTGCATCAGTCGTCAACGCGCTGTCTGATTGGGCGCAAGCGATTGTCTACAAAGACGGCGCAATCTGGATGCAAGAATATGCGCGTGGCAATAAAAAAGGCGCGGTGAAAAAAATCGGCAAATCCGATATGACAGGCACGGTCATTTCATTTATCCCCGATGCGACCATTTTCAAAGAAGGGACGCAGTTTGATTGGAAAACGATCGTCGATCGACTTCGACAACAGGCGTATCTCGTCAAGAAACTCCGCGTTACGATCATTGATGCGCGAGACGTGGCAGATGCCGCAAAAGAAATCGATCCAACAAAAACATTTTGGTTCAAGGACCTTGGCATCGAAGCGCCGTCGCTTACGTTTTATTTCGAGGGCGGACTCCAATCGCTCGTGCGCCACTACAACAAACTGCAGAAGCCGATTCACGACACTATTTTTTATTGTGAAAAAGAGGAGGGAAACGTCGGCGTCGAAGTTGCACTTCAGTACGTCGACGATATTTCCGCGCGCATCGTGCCGTTTGCGAACAACATTTACAACCCTGAACAAGGCACCCACGTCACCGGCTTTAAAATGGCGCTCACCCGCCTGCTTAACAACTACGCAAAGAAAAACAACTTCATCAAAGAAGCCGACGGCGGATTTACCGGCGACGACGTGCTCGAAGGACTCACTGTAGTGGTGTCCGTAAAACTCCCGGAGATTCAGTTCGAAGGACAGACAAAATCAAAACTCGGCAGTATGGAAGCCCAAGGAGCCGTCTCGACGGTGTTTGGTGATGCGTTCGGTGCATTTCTCGAAGAACATCCCGATGAAGGAAAAGCGATCGTCGGCAAGGTACTCCTCGCCCTTCGCGCCCGCAAGGCCGCAAAAGCCGCAAAAGACTCCATTTTGCGTAAGGGAGCGCTCGAAGGGATGACCCTTCCGGGGAAACTTGCCGACTGTCAGACGCGAGAGGCGGAGGAAGCCGAGCTCTTTATCGTCGAAGGAGATTCCGCGGGCGGTACGGCAAAGATGGGACGTGACCGTCGCATCCAAGCAATACTTCCGCTTCGCGGGAAAATCCTCAACGTCGAACGCGCACGACTTGATCGCATGCTTTCGTCACAGGAAATAAAAAACCTCGTCATCGCGATGGGCACTTCGATCGGAGATACGTTTGATATTTCAAAAATGCGCTATCACAAAATCGTGATTGCAACCGATGCCGACGTCGATGGTGCGCACATCCGCACGCTCATCCTCACGCTTTTTTATCGATACTTTCGCGACATACTTGATGCCGGCTATATTTATATCGCGCAACCACCGCTCTACAAGATCAAGCGTGGAAAAGAGATTTTGTATGCATACTCGGATGACGAAAAACAGAAACTGATCGGCAATGTCGAAGTAGCGGAGGTCCAAGAGGGTGACAGCGAAGCAGGGGAACAAGAAGAGGAAGAGGAAGAAGGAGAAGCAGTCGCCTCCGCCAAAACTTCGGCACGTCAAACAAGAGTCTCCATCCAGCGATACAAAGGTCTCGGAGAAATGAACGCGGAGGAGTTGTGGGAGACGACGATGGATCCTGCGCGCCGTATCATCAAGCGAGTGACTATCGACGATGCTGAAGAGGCAAATGCCACATTTGACATGCTTATGGGAAGCGAAGTGCCACCGCGCAAGAGCTTCATCCAATCAAACGCGAAGCTTGCAAATCTCGATATTTAAAATAAAAAACAAGCACATTTCTTGGCTTGTCTAACTACTCGGTTTGGTGAAAAGAGGGATAACTTTCGCCTGCTCTTTATCATCCCTTTCCAATGGAGCATGTTCAGTTTTCCCGAAATCCGGCACGGTCTCGATTATTTGTTTTAAGATGTTGAGTTTCTCTTTTCCGTTTGATGCCGAGCTGAAATAGTTGATCTTACATGCATCGCAATACCCATTCTTTAAGAGTTTATTGCCTGCACAATTTGGACAATAGTAATTCATTGAATAAAACTTTTCTCTGTTATACCACAAATCAAAAATCCCGCCACGTTAGGTGTGGCGGGATTTTTGATTTATTTGAGTTCTTTTTTGATGAGTTTCTTGAGTGCGTTCACATGCATCTCTTTGTCTTTTGTGAGTGCGTTCCAAAACGCTTTTGACTCCTTGCTCTTTGCCTCTTTCAAATAAAATTTCTTGATGCGCCAGAGGCTCTTGGACTCCTGGGTGAGTTGGTTCATCAAGTTGTATACATCATTTGTTTCCATGGTCCTAGTGTAGCGTACGTCGGTGTGTGAGAAAAGTTTGACACACTGCTACCGCGTGCTATGGTTATGAAAAATGTAGCGTTATGAAGCCTTTATTAATCTATCAGGACCTGTCTACAGACAAGTTAGATGATTTAAAGAGAGGGTTGAAGGAGAAGTTCGACGATGAGAATTTGTTAATTTATAACGTCGAAATTAAAAATTCGGAAGCTTTTTTAGAACAAGCGAAGGAAGGAAAGCCGTTTGACTTCGTGTTCTATGAGACTTCCATCCCAATGGAAAAAATCGAAAAACTGCATATTAACAGTGCAAGAGTCATCAAAGGAGTGACTCTTGATGACGAAGAGGTAAGGAAATTTCTATTCTCACTTTAAATTATTCATTTCTGTAGACAAAAAGACGGGGTCGGACCCGTCTTTTCCTACCTCCCCACCGGAGGGGTGGGGAGGTCCTACCCGTTTCTTTCTTTTATTTCTTCAAGTAGTTGTTGTACGAGCGCGTCTTTTTTTATTGAAACTTTTTCTCCGTTTCGCATTTCCAGACTGTATACCCCTGATTCGATTTCTTTGTCTCCGAGTACAAGGATGTACGGCGGCTTGAATTTCTTTGCTTCGTGGATGCGTTTGCCGAGACTGTCCGAACCTGCATAACGTTCGACGCGGATCATGTGCTCGCGCAGTTCGTCATAGAGCGTTTGTGCCGCCTCGGCGTGTTTTTCGCCGACAGGAACGAGTGCGATTTGTACCGGTGCCAGCCACAGCGGAAATGCGCCGCCATAATGTTCGATCAAAAATCCGATAAAGCGCTCATGGGTGCCAAGCGGCGCGCGGTGAATGCACAACGGTGTCTTTTGTTTGCCGTCATTGTCGGTGTACGAGAGGCCGAACCGTGCCGGCACTGCAAAGTCAACTTGGTTGGTCGCAAGGGTAAACTCGCGTCCGATTGCGCTCCACACCTGCACGTCGATTTTTGGTCCATAAAACGCCGCTTCATCCTCCACTTCAACAAACGGAATGTTTGATTCCACCAACACTTTGCGTACCATGTCCTCGGTTTTCTTCCACAGTTGCGGTTCATCAACATACTTTTTACCAAGCTTATCCGGTGCGTGTTTTGAAAAACGCATTACGTATTTGTTGATACCAAAAAGTTTGAAATAAGCGAGGTAGAGATCGTTCACTCGGCGAAACTCATCCGCAAATTGTTCTTCGGTGCAGTAGATATGCGCGTCGTTCATCTGGAGACTTCGTACGCGCATGAGTCCAAAAAGTTCGCCGGATTTCTCATGGCGATAGACGGTACCGTACTCGGCAAGGCGAAGCGGCAAGTCGCGATAACTGCGCGGTTCTGCCGCAAAGATCTTGTGGTGGTGCGGGCAGTTCATCGCCTTCAAATAGTATTTGCCTCCCTCGTACTCCATCGGCGGATACATCGAATCTTGATAATAAGGCAGATGGCCGGAAGTAAGGTACATGCTTTCTTTTGCGATATGCGGAGTGTGCACGCGTACGTAGCCTTGTTTGAACTCCATCTCTTTGGCGAGTGTCTCAAGCGCCTCGATTATATCCGCACCGTGCGGCATCCATAGCGGAAGTCCCGGTCCCACGTCGTCGTCAAAGGTGAAAATGCTCATTTCTCGACCGAGCTTGCGGTGGTCGCGCTTCTCCGCTTCTTCGCGCATGGCGAGGTACTCGTCGAGTTCTTTTTTTGAGTCAAAGGCGAGTCCGTAGATGCGAGTGAGCATCGGATTTTTCTCATTTCCACGCCAGTACGCGCCGGCAATACGATCGAGTTTGAAACTTTCAGGATCAATCGCACTCAGATCCTCGGCATGTCCGCCGCGACAGAGGTCGGTAAATCCGCCAGCTGACGGACCCATACGATAGAGGGTGATCGGTTCACCGCGATCGGCGATTTCTTTGATAAGTTCTTCTTTAAATTGATTGCCCTTGTATCGCTCCAACGCTTCTTTTTTTGACACTTCTTCCGAGTGCACGGTCTTCCACGTGGGAAGCAGTTTGCGCATCGTATGTTCTATTGTCGGCAAATCATCCGCGCTGATAGGGCTTGAAAACTTGATGTCGTAATAAAATCCGTCATCAATCGCGGGACCGAGGGTAAGGAGTGCGTCAGGATAGTGCTCAAGCACCGCCGCCGCCAAGAGGTGGGCGAGTGAATGACGAATATGTTCGAGACGTTCGCTCATCAGGCAACTATACCACTCAACGCCTTTTATTTGAAGCCCCATTCTCCTTTCTTTTTTGCTTTTCTGTACTGTTTTTGCTACAATGGTCCCATTATGGTTGTACGAATGAGACACACCCGTGCGCACTCGGCAAATCGCCGCAGTCATCACCGGCTACAGAGTCCCGCGCTTTCAAAAGATAGCAGCGGTGCGCTCCACCTTCGCCATCGCGCGACAAAAGACGGCCTATACAAAGGCCGCGCCGTTATGAGCGATCCAGTCAAAAAAGTCCTTAAAAAACAAAACAAAGCGAAAAAAAGTAAAAAATAAGCTATGGCAAATCGGCACCTCTCGAGGTCAATTGTTCTTCAATCATTGTTCGAATGGGATTTCTCCGGAAAGCCGGACGACATCAAACATATCATCGATCGCAATATCGCGGAGTTTGCGCCGGGACATACTGACAACGCGTTCATCTATTCACTCACCGAGCTCGTGATCAGAAAACAAGCCGTCATCGATGACATCATCATGAAAGCCGCGCCGGAATGGCCGCTTGAAAAAATCTCGAACGTCGATCGCAATGTGTTGCGCATGGGACTTGCCGAACTTCTCTTTGGTGATCGCGAACAAGTGCCGCCAAAGGTCGCCATCAATGAAGCAATCGAGCTTGCAAAGACATTCGGCGGAGAAAACAGTGGCAAGTTTGTCAACGGCGTTCTCGGCGCGGTCTACAAAGAGATCGGTGAACCGGGAAAAGACCAGACAAGCAAACCAAAAATCAAAAAACCGAAAGAACCCGAAGAACCGGTTGATCCGAGTACGCTTCCGGTGGAGGCAAAGGCGGGTGCGGTCGTATACGCCATCCATGATGGCGTTTCCTACGTCGCACTTGCCCACGATGTATTTGGTTACTGGACGATTTTGAAAGGCGGCGTCGAAGATGGCGAGACCAACGAACAGGCGGCAACGCGTGAGATCAAAGAAAAGAGCGGACTCGATGTCACAATCGACAGTGAACTCGGAAGCATCGAGTACGTTGCATCACACCCGGAAAAAGGGAAGCTTCGCAAGGTGGTGACATATTTTCTCGCACACAGTTCGTACCAAGAAATGACACTCACCACCTCCGGCGGGCTCGACAAGCTCGGGTGGTTCCAACCGCACGAGCTGGTTGACTTGAATATATACGATGATATATTGCCTCTCATCGCCAAGGCGATTGAGAAGATTACTAGTAAGTAAGGCATAAGATTAAAGATAAAAGGTTAAAGGAAGTACCTATGACCATTCATCTTTGAACTTATCTCTCTTGCATCTTATACCCTTACCCTTATAACTGACTTTATGAAAGACTTTACTCCATTTGAAAAATCCATCGGCGTCTCATTTAGCGATCGAGCGCTCCTTACTCGCGCATTCACGCATCGATCATTTATCAACGAAAATCCAAAAAGCGGACTCGAACACAATGAGCGACTCGAATTTTTGGGAGATGCGGTGGTAGAGCTCGTCGTTACCGACTACCTCTTTCGCACATACCCGAATTCGCCGGAAGGAGAGCTCACCGCATATCGCTCCGCACTGGTAAATGCGATCGTCATCGGGGAAGCGGCGAATGCGCTTGGCATGAACGACTATCTCCTTCTCTCAAAAGGCGAAGCAAAAGATACCGGCCGTGCTCGCCAGACCATCCTTGCAAACACCTACGAAGCGTTTGTCGGCGCGCTCTATCTCGATCAAGGATACGAAAGCGCGAGCGAATTCATCATGGCAACGCTCGTCCCGCGACTCGCTGACATCATTGCAAAAAAAGCATGGAAAGATGCCAAGAGCAAAGTGCAGGAGGAAGCACAAGATCGACTTAACGTTACGCCATCATACAAAGTGGTTTCGGAAACCGGCCCCGACCATGACAAGCACTTCACTATCGCCATTTTCTTTGGTGATAAAAAGATTGCGGAAGGAAAAGGCAAAAGCAAGCAAGAAGGGGAACAGAAAGCGGCACTTGCGGCACTTGAAAAGAAGGGGTGGTGATACGCGCGTCAGTTGCGTTTTGTTTGGCATTTCTAGTATAGTTCACCAAACAAATCCTCACTGCCATGAGATCGTTAGCTCCATTAGCGTTTATTTTTATCCTGGTATTTCTCATTGGTGTCTGGTCTCGAGTTTTTAAAATAGTAACCCTGGGGTGGGCACTTGCATTAATAAGCATCGGTATTGTTGGTTTGTTGATTCTTTTTTATCTCAGCAATACCAACCGCCCTTCCCACGACGAGCCATGATCCACCTGTCTCCCGATTTCTTCAATCCTTACGAATGTGTAAGGATTTTTTGTTATACTCTACCTACATGCGCCTCAAGGAAATCGAAATCACCGGCTTCAAGAGCTTTGCCAAAAAGGCAACGCTTTTATTTGATACGTCGGTAACCGCGGTGGTGGGACCGAACGGCTCAGGAAAGAGTAACGTGGTCGAAGCGTTTCGGTTTGTGCTTGGTGAACAGAGTATGAAGAGTATGCGCGGAAAATCAGGCGCAGACCTGATTTTCCGCGGCTCTGACTCGATCGGCAAACTCTCGCGTGCGTCGGTGTCGGTCACGTTTGACAACCGCGATCACGCATTTGCATTTCATACGCCGGAAGGGAAGTCGCCGATTACGTTCGATACCATCACGTTTACGCGAGAGATTTTTTCCGATGGCGCGAGCGTCTACAAAATGAACGGCTCGGAAGTGCGACTCAAACAAATCAACGAAATTCTCTCCGGCGTCAACATTGGCGCTTCCGGTCATCACATCATCTCTCAGGGGGAGGCGGACAGTATTTTGCGCGTCAACACTCGTGATCGCCGCGAAATGCTCGAAGAAGCACTTGGGCTTAAGATCTATCATTTTCGCATCAAAGAAAGCGAAAGCAAGCTCGCCAAGACGAAAGAAACGCTCAAAGAGGTTCAATCGCTTCGTCGCGAACTCGCGCCACATCTCACCTTTCTCAAAAAACAGGTTGAAAAGATAGAAAAAGCTCGCTCCATCCGTACCGAACTCGAAGACGCGCTCCTGCGCTATCTGGCAAGCGAACGCGCACTCCTTGCAAGCGAAGATCGTCGTCTTGCCGAGGCAATGTCACTCATCGAGAGAAAAAAGAGCGATCTTGAAAAACAGCTCGCAACCTTTCCGGCGGCAAAGGCGACTGACGTATCGACGCGCGAAATCGCCCAGGCACGCGCGACACTTTCATCCATCATCGAACGTCGTCGCGGTATCGAACAAAAAATCAGCCGCCTCGAAGGAATGATCGATGCACAGCGTTCCATGCTTGCATCTCGTTCGCATTCATCGACAAATGGTGCGAGTATCACGTTTGCGCCGACGGAATACCATCAAATCATCAGTGATATCGACTATTTCATACAAGCGATTAAAAACGCTCAGACACTTGAAGCGGTAAAAATGGCACTGGCGACCCTTGAACCGATCATTGTCTCTCTTCGTGAGCGTGAAGTGAACAACACCAGTGATGAAAAAACGGGAAGCACGGATAGGAGCATGCTGAAAGACACCGCACTCGAGCTCGAAGATCTCGAACGCGATCTCAAAAAGATTGTCGCCGAAGAGTCTCACGCGCAGTCCGCACTCGCAACCCTTGAAGCCGAACGCGACAAGCGCGTCGCGACCAGCGAACAGACGACACGCGAACGATACGAGGTCATGGCGACGATCAAAGACTGCGAAGCGGAACTCCAGATATTGGCAGTGAGCAAAAGTGCGTTCGTTGAGCGTACCGAGCGATATGAGATCGAACTCAAAGAAGCGGGATTTATTTTCGGGCCGTCATTTTTGCATGCGCTTAAGACCGCCGACGCCATTCCCGAAGTCGATCTGCATGATCTCAAACGAAGCATCGACCGCCTCAAAATCCGTCTCGACGAGCACTCCGGCATCGGCGAAGATGTCACCAAAGAGTACGAGAGCACTGTCGAGCGCGACGCATTTCTCTCTCGCGAGGTGACTGATATCGAAGGAAGCATCCGCAATCTCGAACTGCTCATTGTCGACCTCAAGAAAGTACTCGACGAAAAGTTCACCAAAGGGGTCAACGTAATCAATGATCGCTTCGGAGAATTTTTCAAAACGATGTTCGGCGGGGGGAGTGCGTCGCTATCCATCACTGTTGAAAAAAGGCGAAAAAGAAAAAATTCGGATGGCGATGAAGACGAAGAGCTGGAGGAGTTTGTAAGCGATGATGACGAGGGGGAAGCGGAGCGTGGCATCGAGGTGCACGTGAGCCTTCCGCAGAAGAAAGTAAAAGATTTGCAAATGCTCTCCGGCGGCGAGCGGTCACTCGTGTCCATTGCGCTTCTGTTTGCGATTTCGCAGGTCAATCCGCCACCGTTTCTCGTCCTTGATGAAACTGACGCGGCGCTCGATGAAGCGAACTCGCGCAAATACGGCGACATGCTCGAGCGACTTGCCGAATATTCGCAACTTATTTTGGTGACACACAACCGAGAGACGATGAGTCGCGCAAGCGTGCTCTACGGCGTCACCCTCGGAAGCGACGGCGCATCAAAACTGCTTTCGATCAAGTTTGATGAAGCGGTAAAAGTTGCAAAATAATTTTGTATCAGGTAAGGTGGATGCATTGTCAGTTTAATTGAGAAGTGCATTATGGATAACAACAATCAACCGACCGTAAACAACGACACTCAGACAGAAGAAAAAAAAGATGCAGGTGCGGAAACGCAAACTGCAACTCCTGGCACGGAAGCACAGCCTTCCTCTACCGAACAGAAGATGTAACATAAACAACACCGCCTCACGGCGGTGTTGTTCTTTTATAGTGAGAAAACCAGACTGCTTGAAGATCAACGCAATTGCCACAACAGTGTTGCGTTTTTCTAGCTAATTGGGGTAGGATGAGAGCAAAACAAATTTCTTTCTTATGGAAATACAACGCCTAGAAGCCCTCGAAGCTTCGGTTTTCAAGGATCTGTCGGGACTTCTTTACAAGGGAAATCTTCTTATTGGTTCAAACAAAGAGTTTGGATTTGTTGCTCTGTATTCCAATGGTGTCATTTCAGAGAGTGTCACCTCGAGTAAGGGGATAAAGCATCTCCTGTGGATGATTGTGATACGTCTTTTAAAACATGAGTACAATGGAGACATTGTTCACTACGTTGAAAAAAAGTATACGTACAACATTGGGCAAACCTTCAGCAGTCCCGTTGATAAACTGATCAACAACTCACTGACTTCCATACGCATGGAAGGTCCCTTCATAAAAGTTGAATGCAAGAACGTTCAACTCCCAAGCGTCCTTTGTTTGCCGGGGGAATACCGCCTGTATGATTTCGGCATTTCATTGATTGAGGTGCTCGAAGGAATGGCGGTCAAACCCTCATTTCAGCTGGTGACTCCATCATCACGATATACCTAACCGTGTATATAGGCCTGCTCTGCAGGCTTTTTTGTTGAGTTGACTTTCCTTTCCTCCTGTATATAATAGGGGTCTCACTATACAAATCGCTAGAGGGCCCCGTGCCTTTCCGGCACAGGGTCCTTTTGGCTCGACGTGTAGTGTTGCTTTTTGACAATCTAGCAACAAATCCATGCCTCTCGTCCAAAATGGATGAGGGGCAAACCCCTTTCGTGCGATGCACGAAAGGGAAACCTAATTTATTCTAGAAATTACATTTGGAAAATACAATTTTCCAGCGGCAAGAGAAGATCACCTCGTCCTTGTACACAAGGGTGGGGTATCGCACAACCGCGATGTTTACACATCGCACGTGCTCGTTTTTCTCTTGTCTCATTCTAAGTTCTGAAATGCTTTGCATTGAAGGACTTTTAAGAAGAGTTTGATCCTAGCTCAGGATGAACGCTGGCGGCGTGGATAAGGCATGCAAGTCAAACGGATCAGTCCACTGAAACTTATGCGTACGCTTTGAGTAGCAATACAATGGGCGTACAAGTGAGCGGATGTGGTTCGCTGATAAGTGGCAAACGAGGTAGTAACACGTAGATACGTACTCCCAAGTCGCGAATAACCCACCGAAAGGTGAGCTAATACGCGATGGTCCCTCCGGGGTAAAGTTTTAACGCTTGGGAAACGGTCTGCGGGATATCAGCTTGTTGGTAGGGTAACGGCCTACCAAGGCAATGACGTCTAGGGGCGCTGAGAGGCGGACCCCCACCGATGGAACTGAGACACGGTCCATACACCTACGGGTGGCAGTAGCCGAGAATATTCGACAATGGGCGAAAGCCTGATCGAGCGACGCCGCGTGATTGATGAAGTGCTTCGGCACGTAAAGATCTTTTATGAGGGAAGAAGTTTATTGACGGTACCTCATGAATAAGGGGCTCCTAACTCTGTGCCAGCAGGAGCGGTAATACAGAGGCCCCGAGCGTTATCCGGAATTATTGGGCGTAAAGGGTGTGTAGGTGGCGCTGTTAGTCGTTTTTGAAAGCCCGAGGCTCAACCTCGGGATCGGGGGCGAAACGGCAGTGCTTGAGTGAGGAAGAGGTATGCAGAACTCTCGGTGTAGGGGTGAAATCCGTTGATATCGAGGGGAATACCAAAAGCGAAGGCAGCATACTGGTCCTTTACTGACACTGAAACACGAAAGCGTGGGTAGCGAATGGGATTAGATACCCCAGTAGTCCACGCCCTAAACGATGATCACTGGCTATGCGGAGTATCGACCCTCTGCGTGGCGAAGCTAACGCGTTAAGTGATCCGCCTGGGAAGTACGGCCGCAAGGCTAAAACTCAAAGGAATAGACGGGGACTCGCACAAGCGGTGGATTATGTGGTTTAATTCGTAGGTAAACGAAGAACCTTACCAAGGTTAGAAATCCTAGTGAAAGGTCCGGGAAACCGGATCCCTCGCAAGACTCTAGGACAGGTGATGCATGGCCGTCGTCAGCTCGTGGTTTGAACTGTTCCCTTAAGTGGGCTAACGAGCGCAACCCTCGTTGTCTGTTACAAGTGTCAGGCAAGACCGCCCAGCCCAAAGCACACGAAGTGTGCTTCAAGTTGAAAGTTATCAAGTTGAAAGTTATCAAGTAAGTGCCCAGTGCAACTACTTTGGACTTTTAACTTTAAACTTTATAACTCGAAGCGCGCTCGTCGCGCGCTTCGGGCTGGGAGGAAGGAGAGGATGACGCCAGGTCAGCATGTCCCTTTGATATCTTGGGCCACACACATAATACAATGGTTACTACAATGGGTAGCGACGCAGTGATGCTGAGCCAATCCTCAAAGGTAGCCCTAGTTCGGATTGAAGTCTGCAACTCGACTTCATGAAGCTGGAATCGCTAGTAATCACAGGTCAGCCAAACTGTGGTGAATACGTTCTCGAGTCTTGTACTCACCGCCCGTCAATTCAAGGGAGCCGGGAGTACCCGAAGGCTCTCCATACGGAGGGACTACGGTAAGCTCGGTGACAGGGAATAAGTCGTAACAAGGCACGGGTAGCGGAAGCTGCTCGTGGATTAACTCAAATTGAGGTCCGAACGCCGTCATGGCGCTTCGGTGATACGGTTGATTCTTCTGACATCATGTTAGAGAAAAAGGTTGTGGTAAGCGACTCAATGCTTACTCCCCGCGCAAGGGTCAGAGCGCGCAAACCCATTGTGAGTGTCTTAAGAGCTCATAATGGTAGAATGGGACAAGAGAAAGATGAAATCTCACATTTCCGTGAATAAAAAAAAGTTAACCAGATTTGTTGCGCTGATTGTTATTGCAGGGGCCGGGTACTTGTTTCTCCACGGGGGAAATGGTGCTCGGCTTTTGCATTTCAATCAGGCTCCCAAAATAAACAGTTCGGACACCCCGACCGTCACCTTCGATAGCGTCTCCGAACCGGTGGATGTTGCTCTCGCTGACACTGATGCGGAGCGCGAACAGGGGCTCTCCGGTCGGCCGGGGCTTGCTCCAAATGAGGGAATGCTCTTTATCTTTGACACCCCCGGCCGGCCGGCCTTTTGGATGAAGGATATGCTATTTCCCCTTGATATTATTTGGTTTTCGAGCGATTGGCATATTGTTGATATCACACAAAATCTCCCTCCGGAGAGCTATCCGAGTACCGTTTCTCCAATTGCGGACACAACTTACGTCCTTGAAGTTCCTGCCGGCTTCGCGGTGGCTCACCACCTCAAAATCAATCAATCCGCCACTTTCAAAAAATAGTTTTTACGACGCCAAAAAAGACGTTCATACAACGCTCTGCGGTCGCACTCCTTTACAACAAACTTTTTTTATTTCACGAGCCCGAAATTGTTGTTTTCCACCACTGGTGTGGGAAAAATTTTTGTATAATGAAGATTATATTTTTTATAAAAAATAATCTTTTCCACCAATGGCTCCTACACTCATTCGAAAAAGAAGCGGATCAATTGCGGACTTTGACCGCTCTCGCATCGAAAGTGCAATTGCTCGCGCATACAAGGACTGTCAGATAACAATCGATGACATTGCACTTTCTCAGCTCGTCGACCGAGTATTGTTTTCGATCGATGAGATATTTGATGGTGAGCGCATCCCCTCTGTGGAAGAAGTTCAGGATATTGTCGAAAAAGAGATTGCAAATAAAGGGGATTTTGAAGTTTCCAAGTCCTACATCCTCTATCGACAAGCGCATGCGGAAGAGCGATTTCGCAAACAGCAAGCTCTTCTTGATGCTGTCGATCGCGCAAAGATAAAGGTACGAAAGCGAAGCGGCAAGATTGTTCCATTTGATATCAAAGAGATTGAAGTCGCCATCGAGAACATTTGCCAGGGGTTTGAGAAGTGTGTCGACATCGCGGAGATCGTGCAAGCGACCAAGCTCGGCATGTACGACGGCATCTCGACGACGGAGATCAACAAGGTCGTCGTCATGACACTCAAAAGTCATATCGAACGAGACCCGGCATTTTCATACATCAGTGCGCGCTTCCTCATCAACGATCTCTACAAAGACGTCATCGGTGTCGACGAATTTTCAAAACATTTTGATCCGCTTCATAAAAAAGGGTTCATCGACAGCATTCATGAAGGGGTCCAAAAAGGACGTCTTGACCCGGCGCTTGGTGAAGCGTTTGATCTTGTCACACTCTCCAACGCACTCGTTCCTTCACGAGATTCACTCTTTGAATTTATGGGTATCCAAGTGCTCTATGATCGCTACTTTATCCGCGATAGCGAACAAAAAATCCTTGAAACACCACAGTATTTCTGGATGCGCGTTGCGATGGGGCTTGCACTTCCCGAAGAGAACAAAACCGAACGAGCAATCGAATTTTACAATACGGTTTCGCAGATGCTCTATGTTCCTTCCACACCGACATTGCTCCATTCAGGCACCCATCACCCGCAGATGAGCTCGTGCTTTCTTTCAACGACCGAGGACGATCTCCATCACATTTTCAAAGTGATCGGCGACAACGCACAGCTCTCGAAATGGTCGGGAGGGGTTGCCAACGACTGGACGAACATTCGCGCAACGAATGCGTTGGTAAAGAGCATCAACACGGGAAGCCAAGGAGTGATTCCGTTTTTGAAAATCGTCGACGCAACGACCGCATCAATCAACAGAAGCGGGAAGCGTCGCGGTGCAACGTGTGTGTACCTTGAGACGTGGCACTACGATATCGAACAATTTCTTGATTTGCGCAAGAACACCGGTGATGAACGATTGCGTACGCACGACACTAACACCGCGAACTGGGTTCCTGATTTGTTTATGAAGCGTGTCGAAACGAACGGCGAGTGGACACTCTTTTCTCCGGATGAAGTTCCTGAACTGCACGATCTCTACGGAAAGGCATTTGAAGAAAAATACGAACACTACGAATCGCTCGCAGACCAAGGAAAAATAAGGCTTTTTAAGCGAATGAAAGCGCAGGATCTCTGGCGAAAAATGCTCATGATGCTCTATGAGACGGGTCATCCGTGGATTACATTCAAAGATCCGGCGAACATCCGCTCTCCCCAAGACCACGTCGGCGTCGTGCACTCGTCGAATCTCTGCACCGAGATCACGCTCAACACATCAAAAGAGGAAACAGCAGTGTGCAACATCGGGTCAATCAATCTCGCGCGTCACGTAAAGGCGGGAGTATTTGATTGGGCGATGCTTGAGAGGACGGTTACCGTTGCGATTCGCATGCTCGACAATGTGATCGACGTCGGCTTTTATCCGATTCCGGAAGCGAAGTACTCCAACATGCGTCATCGTCCGATCGGGCTTGGCATCATGGGTACGCAAGATGTACTGTTTGATCTCGGGATGAATTTTGACTCGACGGAAGCGGTTGATTTCTCCGACAACTTGATGGAATTTGTCTCCTGGCACGCCATCATGACTTCATCGAAGTTGGCGAAGGAAAAGGGTGCGTACGAGACATTCAAAGGTTCCAAATGGGATCGTAACCTCTTTCCTGTTGATACGGTTGCACTTTTGGAGAAAGAGCGCGGAATGTCGACGGGTATCATGCCGACGGGAAAAATGGACTGGACGCCGGTACGTGAGCACGTCAAAGAGTATGGCATGCGCAACTCAAACACGATGGCAATCGCTCCGACCGCGACAATCTCAAATATTTCCGGATGCTTGCCGAGCGTGGAACCAATTTATAAAAATATTTACGTGAAGAGCAACTTTAGCGGTGAGTTCACGGTGGTGAATTCATATCTCGTCAACGATCTCAAAGAGCGAGGATTGTGGACGTCTGACATGCTCGAGAGAATAAAATATTTCGAGGGCAATCTCTCGCATATCGGAAGCATTCCGCAAGAACTCAAAGACAAATACAAAGAAACATTTCAGATCGAACCGTACTGGATCATCGCGCATGCCGCACATCGCGGGAAGTGGATCGACCAAAGTCAGTCCATCAACATCTTTCTCAATACCGAAAGCGGTCGCGTGATCTCAGATGCGTATCTGCTCGCGTGGAAAATGGGCCTTAAAACAACGTATTATTTGCGTACTCTAGGAGCGACCGCCATTGAAAAATCAACAATCGATATCAACAAAAAGTATGATGACACACCAAAGGAGAGTCCGATCGCCGTCGAACCATCGATCGCCCGCCCAACGGTAACCGTTGTCGAAGACGCAACGTGCGAGAGTTGCCAATAATAGAACAAAGGAGCGTTAATACAAAAACTCATGAATAAAGGAGGAATTTTAAACAACAACACCACCGATCCGAACAAGATACTTCCCATGAAGTACAAGTGGGCGCGTGAGCACTATTTAAACGGTGTTGCAAACAACTGGACACCAAACGAGGTGTCTATGCAAAAAGACATCGAGACATGGAAAGCACCAAAAGGACTCACTGAAGACGAACGACGTCTCATCATGTACAACATGGGATTTTTCTCAACCGCCGAAAGTCTCACCGCAAACAATATTGTGCTTGCGATTTATCGCCACATCACCAACCCTGAGTGTCGCCAATACCTCCTGCGTCAAGGCTATGAAGAAGCAATCCATACCGATACCTTTATCTACTGTTGTGATTCACTCGGTCTTGATCCGGATGAGGTCTACAACATGTACAACACGATCCCCTCAATCAAAGAAAAGGATGACTTCGTTATCAGTATGACCACCTCCATCTTTGACGACAATTTTAAGACCGACTCGGTAGATAACATGAAGCGCTTCGTCCATGACCTTGTCGGTTACTACGTCATCATGGAAGGAATCTTCTTTTATGCCGGATTTGTCATGATGCTTTCGTTCTTGCGTCAGAACCGCATGACGGGAATAGGGGAGCAGTTTCAATACATCCTCCGCGACGAGACCGTGCACCTTGCGTTTGGTAGTGATCTCATCAACGCCATTGTCGAAGAAAATCCCGAGATTTGGACAAAAGAATTGCAAGAAACCATCACTGAGAACATCAAAAAAGGAGTCGAGCTCGAATACGCATACGCAAAAGACTGCCTCCCACGCGGCATCATGGGGATCAATGCGGAGGCAATCTACGAATACCTCAAATACATCGCTGATCGCCGTCTCGAACGTATCCATCTGCCACAGGTGTACGGAGCAAAAACGCCATTTCCGTGGATGAGTGAGATGACCGACCTGCGCAAAGAAAAGAACTTCTTTGAAACGCGCGTAACCGAATACAAAAGCTCCGGGCGATTGACGTGGGACGATGAAGAGAAAAAATAATACAAAATCCCCCGCGATGAGCGGGGGATTTTGATGTGTCGTGCATCATAAGCCGAATTCTGTTTGAGATAGATATTTATCTTGTCCCTCCATCACTGTCGGGATCTAGCGGCACTCCACATGATTGCTCATATGGCGCGGCCTTGCACTCGCGTAAGGATTTTGCCGTTTCACCTTTTAAGTTACCTTAAAAGCTCGCCCTTCGCTTTCGCTCGGGGCGGTCTTTGCTTTCGCTCTGACCGTCTCTGCTCGCACCTCTCGGATTACCCGGACGGGTGTTACCCGCTACGTGTGCCACCGTTCGATGGCAAAGTGTTCGGACTTTCCTCACCAAGCACTACCAATATTACGTAGTGCTTAGCGCACCTATCTGATGCACTCATGGGAATGTAGCACAGTTGACTTTAATAGGCAATTTGCTATAATGGTCTTGTGAGTTAAGGTTCCACTAGGATTTTTAACCAACACATGCCTAACGTTGCGCCCGCCTTTGGCGGGCGCAGTCGTTTGTGGGCAACACGCACGATTTCTTTACTGATTTTCAATACGTCACGCCGGCATGTTGTAAAAATATGGTGTGCGGGTATACTGATACTGTTCATTGTCTGTCATCCGCGGCTGCGCTCACATAGGCATGTGTGGTGGAGTTAGCACCCGCGGTTGTCAGATCGGGAAACAAAATCATCGCGCAGTGCGCGATGATTTTGTTTTTGTAAAAAAAATTTTAAAAATAAAAATCAAAAAACTTTTCTGAATTTTTTTTTAAAAAAAAGTTATCCACACATTGCTTGCGAAACGTATTGCTCTGTGGTGTGATGCGCGGGATAATTATTATACATGTGGTGATAACGCGTTAATCACATTAAAGTAAACTGGTCGGTCATCACAGAAGATTATAAGTTAAGCATTTCAGAAATATGGCAAAAAAAAGAAAGGCAGCTAAGAAATCTTCTAAGAAGTCATCAAAGAAATCTTCTAAGAAGAAGTCCTCAAAGAAAAAGAAGAGATAATTTTTCTCTCACTCTCTTTCCACTCCAAGCACCACTTCACCGTGGTGCTTGGTTCATTTTGGAGAGGTTTCCCAAGCCCTTTAAATAAAGGCATTTTTGTGCTAAAGTCCTTATATTCCATGGCATTTTCGTTCGTACAACGTATATTTGATAGCGGCCAAATCAAAAAATACCAAGGCCGCGTCGCTGAGATTAACGCGCTCGAAGAGCGCGTAGCCGCGCTTTCTGACAAGCAATTTCCGGAAGAAACCGCGAAACTCAAAGCACGCTATCAAGAGGGAGCGTCTCTTGATCAACTGCTTCCCGAAGCATTCGCACTTGTGCGAGAAGCCGCGAAGCGCACCATGAATAAACGTCACTACGATGTGCAACTCATCGGTGGTATGGTGCTTCACGAAGGAAAGATTGCCGAGATGCGCACCGGTGAAGGAAAAACGCTTGTTGCAACACTCCCGGCATATTTAAATGCGCTTACCGGCGAAGGGGTGCATATCGTCACCGTCAATGATTATCTTGCTAGCCGCGATGCGAGTTGGATGGGACAGATCTACAGCTTCCTTGGGCTAAGTGTCGGTGTCATCAATGATCAAAACAAGTCATATATCTATGATCCGACACACGAGGAGTTTGACGAAGAACGCGACGAAGAGGGATCGTTCAAGGTAGTACGACAGTTTCTGCGACCATCCACCCGAAAAGAGGCCTATGAGGCTGATATCACCTATGGTACTAACAGTCAATTTGGCTTCGACTATCTGCGGGACAATCTCGTTACCACCAAAGAAGAGATTGTCCAGCGCTCCCATGCCTATGCGATTGTCGACGAGGTGGACTCGATTTTGATTGATGAAAGCCGCACTCCGCTCATCATCTCTTCGTCGATTGCCGAATCGGAGTCGTTCTACCGCACTGTGGCAAAAGTGGCGGCGACACTCGATGTGGAGACTCACTATACCGCTGATGAAAAGCACAAGTCCGTTGCGCTCACCGATGAGGGAATTACCAAAGCGGAAAAGCTTCTCGGCATCACCGACATGTATACCGAGCAGGGGATCAAATACGTCCACTATCTCGAGACCGCACTTCGTGCCCGGGCGCTGTTCCATAAAGACAAAGACTACGTTATCAAGGACGGCGAAGTCATCATCGTCGATCCGTTTACCGGCCGCATGCAACCAGGTCGTCGTTGGAGCGAAGGACTCCATCAGGCGATCGAGGCAAAGGAGGGGGTGCGCATCCAACAAGAGACGCGTGCTGTCGCTTCCATCACCTACCAAAATTACTTCAAGTTTTACAAAAAGCTCTCCGGTATGACTGGTACGGCAAAAACGTCCGAAGAGGAATTTCTCAAAGTCTACGGACTCCCGGTGATCGCGATCCCGACGCATCGTCCAAGCAAGCGAAAAGATAACAACGATCTTATTTTTATCAACGAAAAAGGAAAATTTGAGGCAATCGCCAAAAAGGTCAAAGAACTCTATGACCGTGGCCAGCCGGTACTCATCGGTACCGTCTCCATTGAAAAAAACGAGCTTCTCTCGGCGTATCTTCGTCGTGCCGGTATCCCGCATCAGATGCTGAACGCAAAAAACCATGAACAGGAAGGACTTATCATTGCACAATCCGGTCGCAAGCGAAGCGCGGTCATCGCCACCAACATGGCGGGTCGTGGTGTCGACATCATCCTTGGCGGAAATCCGTCGACTGAAAAAGAACACCAAGAAATCGTTGATTTGGGAGGGCTTTTCGTGATTGGTACCGAGCGACATGAGGCGCGCCGCATCGACAACCAACTTCGCGGTCGTTCCGGTCGTCAGGGAGATCCGGGAGAGACACAATTTTATGTCTCGCTTGAGGATGACCTCATGCGTGTCTTTGGCAGTGATCGCATCAAAGGGATGATGGCTCGCTTGGGGCTTCCCGAGGACCAGCCGATTACCAACAGCCTTGTCTCGCGCGCCCTTGAATCGGCGCAGAAAAAGATCGAGGGGTTTCATTTTGATGCCCGTAAATACACCCTCGAATACGACAATGTGCTTTCATATCAGCGCGCAATCATCTATGGCCGTCGCCGCGCTATGGTGGAGGGCGATAGGGGACACGTCATCAGCACATTCTATGCTCTGGGAGAGCAAAGCGAGCTTGAGACCATTGCCAAAGAAAAGATTGAAACTATCGGAGAAGATGCATTTTGGGAGACGGTACGCCGTATTATCCTCTTTACAACCGACGCTCTCTGGGTGGAGCATATCGATACCATGGAACACATGCGCCAGTCCGTCGGATTGCGTGCCTACGGCCAACGAGAGCCTCTTGTGGAGTATAAAAAGGAGGCAACCAAGCTATTTCGAGAGATGGAGGGACGGTTTAAAGAGCAAGTAATACAAAGCGTTTCCGGGATGGGGGCTCAAGTACAGCAGGGGACGAAATGAGCTTTCCTAGGTGGCAAATACGACAACTTTTTAGACAACTAGTCAAGAAATGATGTATAAAATACCCTTATAAAATAAGGGTATTTTACGTTTGACAAAGCATTTTTCCATTGTGTAACCATTGACATACTCTTACATTTATGCTATCATGTTGACAGTTCGTTGTAGCTTCGTGCTATGACGAATTTTCGTTTTATAGGCCGATTGTCGGCCTCTTTAATTCGAAAGACACTGACATGAAGTTCTCCGGAGCTCAACCGGAACTTATGCATTTTAAAAAAATCAGTCCACTTATACGATCGTTTATCATTATTCCGGTCATGGCGACGACGCTTTCGATGAGTACCTTTACGGCATCCATCAACAGCGTCCTCAGTCAGAAAGACGTACCGAATGCTGAAGAAGTTGCCCTCCAACAGGAAAGAGAGGAAAATGCTGCTAAAATTGATGCCTATTTCGCTCAATTTAATCTTCCGCTTGCCGGCCACGGGATGACATTTGTCATCGAAGCCGAGAACAGTGGGATACCATGGTCACTCCTTCCCGCCATTGCGATGGCGGAATCGACGGGGTGTAAGTATGTTATTCCCGGTACGAACAACTGTTTCGGGTGGGGAAGCGGTAAAATCAAATTTGATTCTATCGACCAAGCCATCACGATCATTTCCTCCCACCTCGGGGGAAACAATCCCGTCACTGCAAAATACTATGATGGGAAGACAGTAGAGCAGATCTTGAAGGCGTACAATCCTCCGCGAATTGCTCCGGGGTACACCCAACATGTGATAAACATCATGAAGCGGATCGAGCAAATGACCGCTTAAATGAGTATTATTCTTAACGCAAAATGACCACCGTCGTACGACGGTGGTCATTTTGTCTATGGGAAGAAAAAGACTGCTATATACAGCAGTCTCCAATTTCGTTCATACCTGCTCTCTTAGGTGATGTCCGCCGCTTAAGAGGACATCCTCTGGCCTTACGCCGTTCTTTTTTCCAAACTGCGCAAGTAGCATCTGGTTCCACAGTTTGTTCAAGAATTCGTCGGGCACATCAAGTTCTCTTTTTTCAAATATAGACCGTAGTATCATTCCACGGCCTTCCTTCATTTCAGCCCGTGAAGTAAATTTTTGGGCAATCTCAAGCTCGAGGTCATTGAGCTCGATGTGTGGATCAAGTATGTACGATATAATTTTATCAGGGTTCAATTGTTGTCCCATTCGGTGTACGTTTTGTTGCTATATTGTAGATTGTTTTTTACAAAAAGTCAACTATTGCAGGACTTTGATGTCTTCGATCAACAGCGATTTCTTGTCTTGTCGATCGGAAACGGCGCATTGGATAGCGGCGACGATGCCTTCTTTGAGATCAGGGCCGATTTTTTTGAACGTTTCGGGAAATACCACCCCTTCGGCGGACGCCGTTTTGTCATGAAGCGCGACGAATGCCATACGGGTGTTTGATTTGGTAATGATGGTCTTTACCGTGTCGATATGGACGACGAGAATCTGTTTTCGTGCGTTTTTCTTTTGCAAAACGTCCTTGATGCTATTTTTGGTTTTTTCGACGTGGTTGTTGAATCGGTCGAGCGGATGACCGGAAATATAGAGGCCGAGGAGTTCTTTTTCCCACGCGAGCTTCTGTGTCATCTCGGCAGGAGGAGCCGCTTGAAGCGTAAGAGTGCTTTTTGGTGCGGACAAGAGGCCTTCGAAGAGCGAAGACTGCCCCGCATTGATAGCCCCGTGCGCTTTGTTAAATGAGAGAAGCTGTTCGATGTTGGCGTACAGTGTCGCACGATCGCCGAAGCGGTCCATCGCGCCACAAAGGATGAGCGCTTCAAGTGACTTTCTGTTGAGGTTCTTGTGCTGGACACGCTCAAGGAAGTTTTCGATTGAGGTAAACGGACCATGCTCTTTTCGTTCGCCGATGATCGCTTTGCCAATTTCTTCGCCGAAATTTTTGATATTGCGAAGTCCGAAACGGATTTTGTTGCTGATCACGCCGTCCTCTACGACGACGGTAAAGTCGGAGAATGATTCGTTGATGTCCGGCGGGAGAATGGTGAATCCGAGTCGCACGCACTCCGCGATTACTTCTGCCACCCGTTCGAGGTCGCCGGATTCCGCGGTGAGGACCGCGGACATGTATTCGGCGGGGAAATTCGCCTTCAAATATGCCGTCTGATATGCCACTTTTCCATAACTTGCGGCGTGTGCTTTGTTGAAACCATACCCTTGGAATGGCTCGAAAAGGTCCCATATCTTTTCGGCAAATTCTCTGGTGGTACCGCTGTGCGTTTGGCAACCGGCGACGAACACATCATGTTGTTTCGCCATTTCTTCAGGAATCTTTTTCCCGACCGCCTTTCGGAATTTGTCGACCTGTTCCCAGTCGTAGCCGGCAAGCTCGATTGCGGTGTAGAGCAGATCGTCTTGGTACACCAAGAGACCGAATGTTTTGTCGAGATATTTTTCCATTTTCGGGTGGTAATAGATCGTCGGTTTTTTGCCGTGTTTGCGAGCGATGTATTCGTCGATGGTTTGCATCGGTCCCGGACGATAGAGCGCCACCATCACGTTGAGATCGTCTACTTGGGTCGGTTTCAGGTTTTTAAGCCATGAGGTCATGCCGTCACCGCCGAGCTGAAAGACACCGACAGTTTCTCCTCGGGCAAGCATTGAAAAGGTGAGCTTGTCGTCGTAGGGGATTTTCTCAAGATCAATATCGATGCCGCGAATTTTTTTGATGCGCTCAATCGCATCACCAAGGATTGCGAGGTTTCTGATCCCGAGAAAATCAAATTTCAAAAGCCCCGCATCTTCGATGGTGTACATGTCGTACTGAGTGATGATTTTTCCGCCCTTCGGGTCGAGTTGAACGGGAGTGAATTCTTCGATCGGCTCCGGTGCGATAACCACACCGGCGGCATGCACTGAGATATGTCGGGCGCACCCCTCGATCTTTTTTGCCAGATCAATCACCTCTTTTGTACTACGGTCGGTGTCATAGAGCGCTTGCAAATCAGGGACGAGGTCAAGCGCACGGTCGATCGTCATCGGAAATCCTTGACTGCCCATCGGAATGAGTTTGGCGATCTGGTCCCCGGTGGCATAGGGGTAGCCGAGCGCGCGCGCGACGTCGCGCACCGCCGCGCGCGCAAGCATCGTTCCAAAGGTACCGATCTGAGCGACTTTGTCTTCGCCGTATTTTTTGCGCGCGTATTCGATCATTTCGTCGCGACGGTTGTCCGCGATGTCCATATCAATATCGGGCGGTGACGGGCGATAGGGGTTTAAAAAGCGTTCAAAGGGGAGCTGAAAGGCGATCGGATCGACGGTCGTGATGTAGTTAAGGTAGGAGACCATCGAGCCGCCGGCGGATCCTCGCGTGGTGCAGATGATGTTGTGCTCTCGTGCGAAACGCAAAAGATCCGACACCACCAAAAAGTATGGCGAATACCCTTTTTGTTTGATAACACCGAGCTCAAACTCGACACGCTCCAACAGCGCTGGAGTTTGTTCAAGACCGCGGGAGACAATGCCCTCGTAGGTGAAGCGTCGCAGTTCATCGTCATAATTTGCTCCGTCGGGAAGCGCATAGTGCGGAAATACCCATCTACCGAGCTCGATCTCGATGTTTATCGAGTCTGCGAGTGCGAGCGTATTGTCAACCGCTCCGGGAATATCCGCGAACACTGCGCGTGCCTCGTCCGGACTGATAAACGAATAGTCGCCACCTTTCATCGAAATGGTTCCGCTTCCCACTTCATTTCCAGTATTGATTGCGACGAGCGTGTCTTGCGCCTCGGCGTCGTCTTTGTGCAGATAGTGTGAATCCCAGGTGCCGACAATGGGAAGCCCTGTCTCGTTTGCGATCGAAATGATCTGCGGGATGAGCGGCACATACCAGTCAACTTCTCGGTGATTCATTACCTCGACATAGACATGCTCTTTCCCAAATATCTGTACATACTCGGCAATCAGCCGCAGAGCTTCCTCTTTGTTGCCGTTTTTAAGATGTGTGATGAAACGACTCCCCGGACAACCGGTAAGGCAGATAATTCCTTCAGCATGTTCACGAATCAAATCGAGATCCATGCGTGGTTTGTAATAGTATCCTTCAAGGTAGGATTTGGTCACCAGTTTCATGAGATTTTTATACCCGGTGTTGTTTTTTGCGAGCAAGGTGAGGTGATAGCGCTTGTTGTCGATCCCGGGCTCTTTGTCGAAACGGGTGCGTTCTGCCATATATGCTTCGACGCCGATGATCGGCTTGATCCCCGCCTTTTTGCATTCGCTATAAAATTCGATGGCACCATAGAGGTTGCCGTGGTCAGTGAGCGCAAGCGCCGGCATACCAAATCCCTTTGCCGTCTTCACCAAATCGGGCACCTTTGAAAGTCCGTCGAGAAGTGAGTAATGGCTATGGGTGTGGAGGTGGACGAAACTCATGTCATGGAAGTATAACAGGGAGCAAGGATTGACATCGCGCCCTCCATGACGGCATTTTTGGTATAGTAGTCGGATGAAATGGATTGTTGGTGTCGATGAGGTAGGGAGGGGTCCGTTGGCTGGCCCGGTGCTTATCTGTGCGATTGCGATGCCTGCCGATACATACAAAAAAATGAAGTGGCATCGGCATCGATACACGCTAACGGATTCAAAAAAAATGTCTCGAGCGGCACGAGAATATTGGTACCACGAAGCGAAGCGTATGAGAAAAGAGGGAAAGGTGCGCTACATGTTTGCGCGACGAGGAGCTTCTACGATTGATGCGCGCGGTATCGCCCGATGTGTTCGAGAATGTGTCGATGCGGCGCTTGATCGTCTCGCGATTGCACCGACTCACTGCGAAGTACTTCTCGACGGATCACTCTTTGCGTCAAAGAAATTTTTATTGCAAAAAACAATCATTCGCGGCGACAGTAAAAAGAAAATCATCTCCCTTGCGTCTGTTGTCGCAAAAGTCACTCGAGACAAAACAATGGATCGATTTCACTTCATGTACCCGGACTATGGATGGAACGAAAATAAAGGGTACGGAACAAAGGTCCATATGCGGGGGATACGAAAAACAGGACTTTCTCCACTGCACCGAAGGACGTTTACCAGAAATTTTATTGATGGATGAAAAAGAGGAGTACGACGAGACCGACCGCGATGCGGTACCAGCCAAACCATGAGAGGGGCTTTTTGGTGAGGATACGGATGAAGAAGCGAATCGTGGCGAGCGCGACGATAAATGCAACGACGGTGCCGAGTCCAATGAGGAGCCACTCGTGATGAGTGAGCCCGCTTACGTGACGAATCTCCACGGCGGAGGCGCCGATGATCGTCGGAATCGCGAGCAAAAAGGAAAACGGGACAATAACGGCACGGGGGATTTTCAAAAGTGTGCCGCCGATAAGTGTCGCCCCCGCACGTGATACCCCGGGAATGAAGCTTGCGATTTGCATGACGCCGATTAAAAATGCCTGTCGATACGAAACTTCCGCGACGCCTTCGTCCGTATCGATTGGTCGTATTGCGATGAGTCCAATGCCACCAACGATGAGTCCAAGCGCGATGATTACGTGATTATCAAACAACGGTTTGATAATCGGGTAGAGTACGAGGCCGGCGATTGCCGTGGGGATAAACGCCACCGCCACTTTCCAAAAGAGCGCTTTGTTGTGCCAGATTGTTTTCCAAAAGTACCAGACCGCCGCAAGAATTGCGCCACTTTGGATACTGATGCTCAGTGCCTCGAGAAAGAGCCCTGAGGAGATGTGGATCGCCGCACCGGCGAGGAAAAGGTGCGCGGTCGAAGACACCGGAATGAATTCCGTGAGTCCTTCGACCGCGCCAAGAATGATGGTTTTGATGATGAGTATTAGCATAGAAGTTCGTACGCCGCGACGATAGCGGCGGTTTCAGTGCGCAATGTGCGACTGCCGAGCGTGACGATATGCGCACCGCTGTTAGTATAAAACGCTCGCTCGTTGTCGCTCCACCCGCCCTCTGGTCCTATGTACATCACGATCGGATCGTTTGATGTTTTGAGTGTGGAAAGCGGTGCTTCTCCCTCACGATCACAGACGATGGCAGTCGAAGGAAATCGTTCAAAGCACTCTTTGAGAGAAAGCGGCTCGGTGATACGAAGGCGCGTACTGCCACCGCACAGCTCGAGCGCTTCATCGCTGATCGTCTGCAGTCGATCAATGCGCACTGACTGCTTGACTGTCCGGTCGGTAATGAGCGGGACAACAGTACTCACGCCGATCTCGGTGAGTTTTTGTACGATCAAGTCAAAGTGCGCGCCTTTCGCAATGCCAATCGCGGCGACTACCGAGCGCGATGGGTTCGATCGTTGTGGAGAGGTTTCGAGTCTCTGAAGCGACACGCGCGTCGCGGTTATTGCATTGACTGAAAAAACAACGTCATCGCCACCATCGGTAAAGAGGATAAGGTGCTCACCGATTTCCATAGCAAGGACCTTCACAACCTGATGAACGATTCGCTTATCAGTGATATCGATTGTCGCTTCGATAGGGAGATGCGGTACCAAAAAACGGTGGATTTTTTTCACCCCACCAATAGTATCACTATCGGCTTAAAAAATGAAGAAAATGCGGGGTATGAATCGGAAGCACAATCAGGATGGCAAGAAACATAATGGCGACCCCGATCGCGTGGTGGATGTTGCGTGCGCTTCGGTACCGATCGCGCTGGGTGGTCGCGATGAGCGCGAGCGTACACCACCACAAAAATGCGCCGACAAAAAATCCGATACCGACACTTACCCGGGTAAAGGTCGACTGATGAATGAATCGTGATACCAACAACCCGATGGCGCCGAATGAAAAATACGTGGACGGATTGCTCAGCGCAATCATGATTGATCCGAAAAAGTGTTTCTGCCACGGGAGTTCGTCGGCAATCGCGTGTACCGGGTCGGTATATACCATCCGCAGTCCGTAGAAAAAGATAATTGCCGCGCCGGCGATATGGAACCATGACGGCAATGGTCGCAAGTAATGAAATGAATGATGCAATCCGAGCAAAATGGCGACTGCTGCAGTCGTATCGATGACGACAATCGCAAGTCCCGCAACAATCCCTGCGCGTAGTCCGAACTCTGCCGTGCGCTTCATGGTGATGAGCGCAACTGGTCCAACGGGAAGCGAAACCAAAAATCCGATCACGACGCCGTAGAGAATATCGATAAACGATGAATGCATAGTGTGGCAGGCAGTATACTACGTGATTAACTCGTTTGAGGTGGCAGATGTGCGAGTGCCGCGCGAACACGACGGTATTCCACGATCACCATATAAAGTACGATCGCGTTGACGATGAAGAGTGCGAAAACAAAAAAAGAAAAATGGCGCGTGAGATCGATGATTTGGTAGATGGCAAATACAGAAAAAAATACGATTGCCGTGGGATATGCCCACAGTTTTCCCTTGATGAGATTCCACGAGAGCAAGAGTTTGATAATGCCGTGGCTGAAAAAATAAAACGAACCGATACGTTGTATGTTTTGTGCGGTGTGCGGAGAGATTGAAACAAGGGCGCCGATGCTTCCCGTGATGAACAGCACCCCGACGATGAGATCTGCACATCCGACGGCGGCATTCATGAGAACCGCACCCAGAAATGCGCGGTGGATTTTTTTACGATCGATTGGCATATTGGATGAGTGTACCAGCTTTTATCTCAAGTGGGTCGGCGGTGCGCATGTGTGCGAGGATACTTTTCGAAGCGATGGGAACGTGATGTGCATCGTCGAGCGCACCGCCGATGTCCCAAAGGTTTTCGGATGCAGTGACCCATTTTTTTCCAAATCGTCGGAGTGAAAAGGGCGTTGAATATGATCGAAGTGTTTTTCTTCCGGCATCATTGAAGTATTCATGAAAATACGACAGCGCAAGCTCACGAACAGTTTTGTATACCGGTTCCCGATAGCGAAGCACTGCGTGGTTCGTTTTGCTGATTGCGCCCCAAAATCCCTTTTCTTTAAAGAGCGCAACGACATGGTCAAAGTCATGCTTGTTGCTTTTTAGATCGAGGAGGAGCGGCGGGGG
>DASZSN010000001.1:0-26264 GCA_035548655.1 Minisyncoccota bacterium | reverse complement strand
CGCGCCGCTCCTGTGCATACAAAAGCGCGTGCGAAAATTCATGCATGAGTTCTACCGACTCTGTGCCCGGTCGCATTCCAAACTCCTGTCCCCCGCCATGCAGTACCGGCATAAGCTCTACGGCTCTTTTTTTATACAACGCCCCGACGCCCTTTGTACAATAGAGCTTTGTCGCACCAAGCGTCATAAGGTCGACGCCAAGTGCCGGCACACGAAGCGAGAAATGAAGTGGCGCCTGTGTCGCATCGGTATGAAAAATAAACTGCACATTCGGGTGATCGGCACGCAATTTTCTCATGCGCTTTGCGATATCGGAAATCGGTTGCACCGTGCCGATTTCATTGTTGACATACATTACAGAGACCACTACCGCTTTTGCGCCGTTGGGAACAACGATATCTTTTGGATCAACAACTCCATCAGTTGTGGAGAGTGAGACGTGACGAACACCAGATGTCACGACATGTTTGATTGTTTCAGTGACCGCCGCATGTTCGAGATCGCTCGAAATCACCACGATGTCATTATGCGCGATTCCTTTTTTTAAAAGTCCATAGATTGCTCCGACAATCGCGAGATTGTCACTTTCGGTGGCACCGCTCGTAAAAATAATTTCATCGCGATGTACCTCAAGTACGCGCGCCACCCGCTCTCGCGCGTCGTTTAAAACACGTCGAAGCGCCACTCCTTCGCTATGGAGCGCGCTCGGATTCGCCGCATGAATGCGAATGGGGATTTTCGGCACTCTGCGCGCCATACCCATATCCCGCGGAGTACTTGACGCATAGTCAAGATAGATGCGTGTTTTGCCTGAAAAATGCTTGAAAATTGGCATAAAAAGGGATAAAATGCCTCCCTATGTTGGGGATTTTACCATTGTGGGCAATTGTAGCACTATCCTGCACAATCATCGCGATTGTGGTTTTGCTCGTGCTTGTGGTAAAACTCCGAACACGGCTGTCGAAGTTTATGGTCGGAAAGGACGCTGCATCACTCGAGGCGACGCTTCAGTGGCTCACTGAAAAGAGCACCGCGGTTGACGAGACGCTCGCCGCGCACAGAGATGCACTCGAGTTTATCGACAAACGAGTGAAGCGGAGCGTGCGCGGATACTCACTGATACGCTATGATGCATATGAGAACGCCGGCGGTGAACAGAGCTTTTCTTCGGGTATCGTCGACGAACATGGCGACGGGTACATTCTCTCTGTCGTCGCCAACAGAAATCACACCGGCGTCTACGCAAAGCGCGTCACCGCTTTTATTCCGGAGGCACCACTCACGGACGAGGAAAAGGAAGCGCTCACCATCGCAAAAAAGTCCATCGAGGCATAACACTACATATGACTGACACATCACCCAACATCAAGCCGCCCGTTGTCGCCATCATGGGTCACATCGATCACGGCAAAAGCACTCTTCTCGACTACATTCGAAAAACGAATGTCGTGGCTGATGAGGCAGGTGGCATTACCCAACACCTTTCTGCATATGAAATCAAAGTCCCCTATCAGGGCAGCGAACGTGAGATCACCTTCCTTGATACCCCTGGACACGCCGCATTTACCGGCATGCGCGAACGCGGTGCTTCCGTCGCAGACATTGCCGTCCTTGTCGTTTCCGCCGAAGATGGCGTCAAAGCACAAACAATCGAAGCACTTGAGACCATCCGTGCCGCACAGATTCCTTTCATCGTTGCAATCAACAAGATCGACCGACCAAATGCAAACATCGAGCACACCAAACTTTCTCTTGCGGAACAAAACGTTCTCGTCGAAGGATTTGGCGGCACGGTGCCGGTAGTCGCAATCTCGGCAAAAGAAGGCACTGGCGTAACTGAACTGTTGGACACGATCTTACTCGTCGCCGATCTTGAAGGTTTTATCGCGGATCCGACAAAACCCGCCGAAGGTGTCGTTATCGAAAGTCATCTCGATCAAAAGCGCGGGGTTGCCGCAACAATCGTCATCACAGACGGTACATTGAAAAAAGGACAGTTTGTCTTTGCTGGCGGCGCGATCACCGGTACCCGCATCATGGAAAATTTCCTTGGAAAGCCGATCGAAAAAGCGCTCCCGGGAACGCCGGTGCAACTCGTCGGGTTCGACATGCTTCCCGAAGTCGGCGCGCATATCGTTATCTGTGACAGCAAGCGTGATGCAGAAGAATGCGCACACGAGGCACGAAGCAAGAACACAAATGAAAAGGACACTACTCCTGCCGGAGATATCGAAAAAATACTCCCTATCATCATCAAAGGCGATACGTCAGGTACTGTTGAAGCGATCGAACAAGAAATCAAGAAGATAGCAGTCGATGGACTGTGGGTAAAGATCATCGGCAAAGGAATCGGTGCCATTTCTGAAAACGACATTCGCGTGGCACACGCTGATAAAAACGCCATCATCCTCGGGTTCAATGTTTCTCTCGATCCTCGCGCACGCGATGCCAACGAA
Organism: Minisyncoccota bacterium; assembly: GCA_035548655.1. Lineage (GTDB taxonomy): Bacteria > Patescibacteriota > Minisyncoccia > Phycocordibacterales > UBA9973 > UBA4124. The sequence goes on along the minus strand of DASZSN010000001.1, from coordinate 23,808 downwards.
CAAGCGCATGTCAACGTGCAAACATTTGACGTGATCTATCGCCTCGTTGAGTGGCTTTCCGAGGAGCTGGAACGACAACGACCGCGCAAAGAAGTGCGTGAGGTAGCGGGAACAGCAAAAGTACTCAAAACGTTCTCAAAAACAAAAGAGCGACAGGTACTCGGCTGTCGCGTTGACAGCGGTAGGTTGATCGACGGAGCAATGGTAACGATCCTTCGCCGCGACTTCCCCATCGCAAGCGGCACTATCGTCGAGATACAACAGGCGAAACAGCGAGTGAAAGAAGTGGAAAGCGGCGAATGTGGGGTGATGATCGAATGTAAAAACGACATTGCTCCCGGAGATGTGATCGAAGCGTTCATACTCACCACCAAATAATATGGACCACATCAAACGAGAAAAACGCGAAGAGCAAGTGCGCGAGGTGGCGGCACGATTCATCGAACGAGAAAGTATTCGTCCGCAAGGAAGCGGTGCGCTTATCACGGTCACTCGAGTACAGCTCGATGAAAAATGCCGTACGGGGACGATTTTTTTCTCGGTGCTTCCAGAGAGTGAGGAGAGCTCCGCATTGCACTTTCTCAAACGTCAGCGTCCTGCACTTCGCGAGGTGATGAAAAAAGAACTTTCGTTCTTTCCCATTCCGTTCCTCGATATCACAATTGACGAAGGAGAAAAAAGCCGACAAACTATAGATGCACTGTTAAAAGAATAATGTCCGCATAATGCGGCCCGATGGCCAAGTGGTAAGGCGGTTCTCTGCAAAAGAACTATTCGCGAGTTCGATTCTCGCTCGGGCCTCCGCAACGTTCTTTGATCCGACCAGGAAAAAACAAGCACAAAAAGAGTTCTCTCCTGTTTTGACGTTCTCTAAACACAATAGAACTGCACAACTCTATACGTAAAAATATTTGCTGGGATGATGGAATGGTAGACATCAGAGACTTAAAATCTCTTGCCTTTCAAAAGGCGTGTGGGTTCGAGTCCCACTCCCAGCACAACCTATCGTCACATTGAAAAAATCTTGAAACGCAATACTTTTCATAGTATTATCATCCTGCGTCACCGAGAACATGCTGGGGTGGCGAAATTGGTAGACGCACTTGCCTTAGGAGCAAGCGGGGCGACCCATGGAGGTTCAAGTCCTCTCCCCAGCACTGGAACAATCCGCCCATAGCTCAGTTGGTAGAGCAGTCGCCTCTTAAGCGAACGGTCGCAGGTTCGAATCCTGCTGGGCGGACAAAGAAAAAGTACTTCCACTTTTGTGGAAGTACTTTTTCTTTCAGGTTTTCAATTTTCTATGGAGTGGTGGTGCCGCACGGAACAATCGAACCGACATTATCCCCTCCCACTTTGAGGTTTTGAATACACGGTGGATTAAATTTCTGCTCCTGTTGATTGATCGAAGCGCCTTTGATGCCAAACGTGCCGAGGAGAATGTTGATGATACCCCATACGCCAAACATGATGAGAAATCCAACAATCCCCCACATCATGTGCTGTTTCCCTTTTGTTCGTTTCTCCTCGTTTGCGGCACCGCGGAGGAATTCCATAATACCAAAGAGGAAGATGACGAACGCCACAATAAAGGCGAACTCGATCGCCGGGTTGATCACCTTGGCGTTGAGATTTCCAAGAAACTGGTCAATCGATGCCGCGTAGGCGACAGAGGAAAACATGGAGAGGCGTTAGTAGATTACTGACAAACACCGGTCGTCGCATTGTAGTCGTATCCGGGAGGACAAGGAATATTTGGTGACTGTTGATTGGTGTTGACACCGAACACGCCGCTTGCGATATGAATGATTCCCCAGACACCGACGGCAACAAACAACCCAATGAGCCCGTTGATCACCTGTCTCCTTCTGTCTTTGAGGTTCTCAGGTTTTTTCTCCCTGATGAAGTTGAACACCGCAATCAAGAACCAGATAGTCATGAGGACCATGATGATGGTGATAGCAAGCGTCAACCATTGCTGTCCTTTGCTGGTAAAACGATCGATGTAGTTGAAGTTCTGTGCAAGCGCCACTGCCGGAAGCAAGACCGACGCAAATCCAAGAGAAGTAAATGTAATTTTTTTCATAATGTATTTAAATGGTAAAACCTGCTACTAAACTCAGGCACATACAGTATACCACGCCACCAGAGGCAATGATTTCCCCAGGTGGCAGTGGACGCGATTTATGGGGCCGCATTTTGGTGAACGGTGCCGCCGGCAGGAGCGGGACTGTTGCCCGCGTGTTGATCCCCGGGGTTGAGATAGTCTGTTTGAAGGAATGGTACGGCGGAGCCGGTACCGACAGTATCACTCAGTATTTTGATGATTCCCCATACCGAAACCATCACAAAAAGCGCGATAAGTCCCCACCAGATGCGCTGTCTCCCCTCTTTTCTCTTTTCCGCGGTCGTCGCGATCATGAACTGAAACACTCCCCAGAGGAAAAAGAAGAATGCCACGGCAAAGATGAGCGGGATAATCGCGGCAACAATCACACACTTGAGCCAGATGAGAATATCAAGCGCCGACTTGAACTGAATCACATTGCATGTGGTGAGAAGACTTGAACTTCCTCGTGGTTGCGCCGCGCCGGGGGTGCTCGACCCGGGAGGAGTATCGGAGCTGTTGACGGGATTGGTGTTAACTGAACCCGCCCCCACTTGTCCGGTTACAACACATCGTGGATCTTGCGGGAAATCGATACAAAATCGTCCACTCTGTTCATATTGCTGACATGCCGATGATGTCTGCTGTGTGCAACAGAGGTTGTAGTTGTTTGCATCGACAGTTGAACAATAATGTGGCGCATCTTGCGCATAACTCGGCGCAGAGGATACAAGTATGATGAGAAAAATGGTGATTGCGGTGAATTTTTTCATATCAATTTGCGATTGAATTAATCGTTCCGACAATAGCGTCCGTGATCGCCCACGCGCCGAGAATGAGGAGGGTGCCGATGAGTGTGTTCCAAAACATCGCTTTTGCTTTTTTCAGTTCTTCTTTGTTGCCGCGAGCGAGGATAAATCGAAAGCCCGCCCAGATAAAGAAGACCACGATGAATGGAATCGCGATCTTTACTACCGCATCCATAAACAACTGAATGGCATCTTGGATGCTGTTCACCTTGAGCGGATTGTTGAGCTTTATTTTGAGCTGAAAGTCGCCGTTAGATGAGGTTTGGGGAACACTAGGTGTAGGTGTACTTGTTACTGGAGTGACCGCACCAGGAGTGAGAGCATTTTGTTTGTCAGGAGTCAAAGCAACATCACCGTTACTTTGACATTTCCACGTACCATTTATAGATACGTTTGAACCGTTTGGTGTTGAAGAAAATCTGTTATTAGATAGAGAGATCGTCGTCAATCCATAAGCATCATCTTGGTATTGATATTTGTTTGGATCAGACGTCGCTTTGAGTGTCGGCTGATTTTTTATGCAATCAGGAAGCACCGTTTGTGCGTGAATCAACGTAGTGTATGAGGACAGCGAAAGACACGAAAGAAAGAGGGTGATGACGATCACAGAGAGGTGTCGCATTACTTTTTTCATTACCCTAAAGTATACCATTTTGTTATTGGAAGAATACGAGCGCCTCCTTATACCCCAGCACCACCAAAATGGTTTTGACGATAACCCACGCGCAGAGGATGAGCACTATACCGCCGATCAAGTGTCCGATGAGCTTTTTCACCTGAGCGCGAACATTCGGTTTTCCTTCGGAGAGGATGTACCGTGCGCCGGTATACATGAACATGATGATGGAAATCGGGAAAAAGACGACTTTGATCAGAAAGTCGACAAGTTTGTTGATGAGCGCAAATGCCGAGTTGAGATCGCATTTGTTCTCGCACGGCACGAGCCCTCCTTCAAACGGTCCGGAAGTTCCGGCGACATGCGGCACCTGGCAATCCGGGTCGGCACCGTCGATCAAGCCGTCACTATCGTTGTCGATACCATCGTTGCAGTCGGTATCCGCTTCGTGGATCGTTGGGTCCGGATGCGCGGGATTGAAATCGGCACAATTGGGATCAGATCGATAGATTATGAGTCCATTGCTGTCTTTGACGCCATTCCAATCAGCAGTACCATCGCCATCGTTGTCTTTGCTGTCGTTGCATTCGGTCACCACTCCTTGTGTCGTATTGGTCGTCGGAGTTGTTTGTACTATTTGCGCACGAGCAAGCGTGGGCAAAACAATGAGGACTGTTTGCAGTAGGAGAAAAGCGACAGTGAGAAGCGCCGTGCTATTTAATGCTTGTCTGAAGATCTTTGGTTGCTTCATAGATTGCCGTGTTGGGGTCGGCTCTGCCACTTACTACATCGCTAATCATAGCACGGAAGATTTGCTCCGTTGTCGTCGGATTTGGATCAGGCCATGCAAAGGCAGAGAGCGCGGCTTTGAAAAAGACTGATATGTAAGGATTGTTTTGTTGTACCTGCAACAAGTCGCGGCGCGGTGGCGGGAGGGACAGTGCTTTTGAAAGCGAATCAATACTCCCTGATGAGGAAAGGACGGTAGAGAATGCATACGCGGCATTGAAGTTTGGAGCATTTTTCATGATTCCCGCGGCGACAAATGATCCAAATGTGGTTGCTCGAACGGCATTGTCAGGTTGGAAAATCGGCGCGACATCAAAGTTGAGGTTGGGATTTTTCGATTGGATGGTAAAGAGTTCGCTCGCCCGTCCGATATAAAAGGCAAGGCGTCCCGAGAGAAACATGTCGAGACTGCTTGGAAGCGTTCGATTCCACGTGTAGACACCGCTCGTCGGATTGGAAAAATTGGTATAGAAAAGCAGTGCGGAGACGGTCGGGAGTGTGTCCGTCGCGGACGACGCGCCGTCGGCAAGCGCCGCATGATAGATACCGGTCGTCGTGTCGTAGGTGATGATTTGATTTCCCGATTGCAAGAAAAGCGTGGAGAGGATATCACGCCAATGATTGATATTGTCTCCTTCTCCGAGTGCAATCGTGCTCTGGGTGATATTGCCGCGACTGTCACGTTTGGTAAATATCGGAACCGTTTTCGTCAGATCACTCCACCGCGACGGCGGAACAACAAAGTTCGCTGATGCGAGGAGATCTTTGTTGTAATACACGACTATCGGATCGACGAGAAGCGGCAGACCGAGAATGCCGTCTTTGGTGAGAAATACCTGACCACCATCGACATTGGTATCCCGAAAATTGCGCTCACTGTATGCGGTGAACGGAATCGTATAGAGCTTGTCACGAAACTGCGAGAAAAGTTCGGAAGAAAAAATGACGATGTCGGGGGATTTGCCGTCAGCAAGCGCGTTGGTAAGGTCATTTGCAAATTGTGCCGCCGGATGTTCGGTGTATGAAATGGTGTACCCGACTCCTTGTCCGTTGAAATCATCAACATACTGTTGCATTTGATCTGAAGGGAGAATTCCCCACACGGTAACGAGCCCCGACGGTGCACTCGAAGTACTGGTTTGCTTCTTCGAAAAGATACCGGAGAAAACCGCGACTGCAATCACAAAGACAATCGAAAAAACAATAACGAGAGTTGTTTGAAATGATGAACGCATAACGCGACACCAATACACGAACATCCGCCAGTTGGCGGACGAATGTTACAAATGAGACGAGCTACTTTTGCTGTTCATTCGTGTCATTCGTTCCCTATTCGTGGATTCGTGTCGAGCTACTTTTTAAAAAGTATAGCATAGTGATGGTCTCCCGCGGGAAGCGTGTCTGACACTTTTGCAAGGCCGGCGCGCGCACAAAGTTCTTCCGCCATCTGTTTATTCACCACCGCGGACGGCTGAGGACCAAGCCCTGCGAATGATTCGCTCCAATCCACGACGAGCAATCGACCACCGGGCTTTAAAATGCGCTTTGCTTCATTAATACAAGCGATTTTATCGTCGAGATGAAAGAGGACGTTTGATATGATGACAAAATTTACCGATTCGTTATCGAGACGAGTACCGCCAGGAAGTTCAATGTCCCCCCAGAGAACATGGAGGTTATCGAGATGACTCTCTTCGGCATCTCGCGCAAGTCGAGTGACGATCTCACGATGAATCTCGATGGCAAAGACGCTTCCTTGCGGAACGAGTGCCGCGGCGGCTTTTGAAAGAAAGCCGGATCCTGCGCCAAAGTCGGCCACCGCATCGGTAGTCTGGAGATTGCACGCAGCAAGCATCTGCGCCGGATTCATGAACATACAAATAGTATATCAGTAAGTAATGAAGTCTGTATCCTTTTCTACGGATACCGAACCTACAAGCACGTCACTGAAGCGAGTTCGTCACCGGAGCGGAGCTTCATGATGGTCACTCCCTGTGTTTGGCGACCGCTTGAAGGGATCGCATTCAGATCCACTCGAATCACCTGCCCCTTCTTTGACATCGCGACAAGTTCCATGCCGTCTTGCACTACTTTCCCTACCATCAACTTCCCTGTTTTTGCGGTGATTTTTGCGGTCTTGATGCCGGAGCCGCCGCGCTTCTGTACTTTGTATTCATCAATTGCTGTCTTTTTCCCGAGTCCATTTGCTCCCATGATAAGCATGAAGCTGTTGTCACTGGTCACCACGTCGGCGCCGATGATTGTATCGCCTTTCGAAAGTTTCATCGCTCGAACGCCGCCAGCGGTTCGCCCCATCTCGCGCACTTCTTTTTCGTCGAAGCGAATCGACTGTCCTTGCGCGGTCGCCAAAATCACGCTTTGTCCTTTTTGTACCCGCAATGCGCTCTCCAGTTCATCTCCGGCATCGAGACGGATCGCGATGATACCGCTTCGACGAACATCTTTGAAACTGTCATACGAGACTTTTTTCGCCGTACCGGTTTTGGTAATGAGCATGAGCGATGCTTTTTCTTCTTTTGCCTTTTTTGGTACTGCGAGAATCGAGGTCACTCGCTCATCTCCTGCAAGCGACAGAAAGTTCATGATGGATTTCCCTTTGGTTGCGCGACGTCCTTCGGGAAGTTCGTACATTTTTATTTGGTATGCCTTTCCTTTGTTGGTGAAAAATAACAGATCGCTGTGCGTATCGGCAGTGAGCAGTATGGTGACAAAGTCTTCTTCTTTTGTTTCAAGATCGATGACACCGACGCCGCCTCGCTTTTGCTGGCGATAGTCACTCGGATCGGTGCGCTTCACATAGCCACCGGAAGTAAAGACGAGTACAGAATCCTTTTCGGGAACAAGATCTTCTTCGGAGATGGTCTTGGTGCCGCCGGCGACGATCTTTGTCTTTCGTTCATCGCCATACTTTTCTTTGATCTCGTGAAGCTCATCCGAAATGACGCCAAAGATCTTCTTTGCGCTTTTGAGGAGTGCTTCGAGTTCCGCGATGAGTTTCTGTTTTTCTTCGAGTTCAGTTTCGACGGCTTTGCGTTCAAGTCCGGCAAGTTTCTGAAGTCGCATCTCGAGAATCGCATCCGCTTGCAGATCAGTGAATGTGAACTCTTTCATCAAGTTCACTTTCGCTACTGCCGCGTCTTTTGAAGCGCGGATGGTGCTAATCACTTTGTCGATATGATCGAGTGCCTTTTTGAGACCGAGGAGAATGTGTTCGCGTTCTTTGGCGCGAGCGAGATCAAATGCCGCGCGACGACGTACCACCACCTCACGATGTCCGATAAATGCGGAGAGAATGGACTTCAGCGACAGTGTCTCCGGAGTACCATCGACAAGTGCCACCATGTTGTAATGAAACGTCTGTTCGAGTTGGGTATGTTTGTATAAAAAGTTGAGCACCTTTTGTGGATTGGCGCCATTTTTCAAAACGATGACGACACGCATGTCTTTGGTGGAAAGCTCTTGGATATCTTTGATACCGTCGATTTTTTTCTCTTGTACGAGCTCCGCGATAGCTTCGATAAATGTTGCTTTGTTCACGCGGTATGGAAGCGACGTGATGACGATATGAAAAATGCCGTTTTTTTGTTCGACGATCTCCGCCTCGCCACGGCAGACCACGCCACCGCGACCGCTCGCGTAAGCATGGAGAATATCCGCGCGATTGTACGCAATGCCGCCGGTCGGAAAGTCCGGACCTTTGACGATCTGCGCGAGTGCTTCGTTGCTTGCATCGTCATTTTCAATCAAATGCAAGCACGCGTCCACCACCTCGGTGAGGTTGTGTGGCGGAATGTTGGTCGCCATACCGACCGCAATGCCGAGCGTGCCGTTTAGCAAAAGGTTCGGTACCGCGGTGGGAAGCACGACCGGCTCTTTGCGAGTAGCATCATAATTGGGGCGAAAATCAACGGTATCTTTTTCGATATCGCGCATAAGCTCGCTTGCGATTTTTGACATGCGCGCCTCCGTATATCGCATCGCCGCCGGGTTGTCACCGTCGACCGAACCGAAGTTCCCTTGCCCTTGAACGAGCGGATAGCGTGTAGAGAAATCCTGCGCGAGGTTCACCATCGCATCATAGACAGAGGTATCACCGTGCGGATGATATTTACCGAGCACGTCTCCAACCACAGTCGCGGATTTTCGAAACTTGCTCGACGCGGTGAGCCCCATTTCATTCATCGCGTAGAGAATGCGGCGATGCACCGGTTTGAGTCCGTCACGAACATCCGGAAGCGCGCGATCGGTAATCACACTCATCGCGTAGTCGATGAAACTCTCCCGCATTTCGCGCACGATATTGACCGGTACGATACTCTGTCGCTCGTGGGGTACCGCTTCGATTTCCGTCGGGGTCTTTTTAGCCATTTATGCTTGTATTATAGCTTATTTTTGATTAAACGTCGACTCGGTTGTATTGGAAATAGAGTCAAAAAGCGACCGGAGTTTCGCACCCGTACCGACATCGTTTTTCTCGTGCGGTTTTGCAAGCGTGATTGCCAAAAGGACAATGAGAGCGACAAGCACCACTGTGGTGATGATGAGCGCGATTTTCCTTCTCACGTGTGGTGGTTTATGTTCGAGCATACACAATAAAACATCAGGCTTGCGGGGCAAGGACGAGCACGTCTCCTTCTTTGCCGTCGAGATCACGGCGCTTGAGCGTCGCTTTGTCTTCAGGTTGCAATTTCTCTTCGCCTGCCTCTTTCAAAAATCGCGCAAGTGTCGCGTCGGTATAGTCATACGGAATGATGAGATTTGGGTCGAAGTTTGCCGCCATTTTGTACGCACCGGCGGGATCATCGAGCACTGGCACAAACACCATGTCCGCAACGGTCGCGATTTCTTTTGCTTCCGGTGAGAGTGATTTCTCATCGTTCACCAATCCAAAAAACGCAATCTTGATGCCGTCGAGTTCAAACCCATAGACGGTGTTGATATATGATTTTTTGTCAGTACTCAGTATGCTCTGCGCGCCGGTAACAAACAGCCCGCGCACTTCATAACTTCCCGGTCCATTGATAACAAACGGTGACTTGTCGCCAAGTGTGACTGTTTCGGGATCGTTGCCTTCTTCGACGTTCGTTGTAATGAGTGCAACATCCGCGCCAAATCGCGCCGGCTTGAGCGCTTTGCTTGGTGGATTGATGGCGACTGTAAGGTCGCCGAGCGTGAGCTTGAAAAATGACCTGCCAAAATAGGTGATAACCATAGGGAGATAATACCAACATATGGTTATTTTTGAAAGGTAAAATTCACTTGAATAAAATAAGACACTATGGTACAGTGACGGTCGTTCACTTAATTAAGAATTACCTTTCAGGAATAACCTTGTACCGTGTACTGTCAGTTACAGAGGTACAAAATCTTGGGAGGCAGTGACGCCAGAAATGACGTTGATGCCGCCTAAAGCGGCAATTTATTTTTATGCCCAGAACAAAAAAAGTTGAAACCGAAGAAGAAGTAACAACCGATGCCCCTGTTGAGGAGGTGTCTCCCACCACACCGTCAGAACCTCATCGCCCACAGCTCGACGAGCTCGTCGAGGGTCCGGTGATCGCCGTTGACAAAGCTGCCATCTACGTCGACCTCGCGCCATACGGCACCGGAGTGATCTATGGTCGTGAGTACGTCGCCGCAAAGGATCTCATCAAAAAGACGAACATTGGAGACGTCATCAAAGCAAAAGTCGTCGATGTTGAAAACGACGACGGCTATATCGAACTTTCACTCAAAGAAGCGAAGCAGGCGCTCATTTGGAACGATGCAGAACGCGCGATCAAATCAAAAACGATTTTCGAACTTTTGATCAAGGATGCAAACAAGGGCGGACTCATCATCGACTGGCAAGGGATCTCCGGATTTTTGCCGGCATCACAACTCAAACCCGATCACTATCCTCGCGTTGAAGATAGTGACAAAGACAAGATTTTGCGCGAACTCAAACAACTCGTCGGCACAAAGCTCTCGGTCACGATGATTTCCGCAAATCCAAAAGACGGCAAACTCATTTTCTCCGAAAAAGAAACCAACCCCGAGGAACGCGAAGTGGTCATCAGTAAGTACGCGGTTGGCGACGAGCTCGAGTGCACGGTGACCGGTATCGTTGACTTTGGCATCTTTCTCAAGATCGAGGAAGGACTCGAAGGACTCGCTCATATCTCAGAACTTGATTGGGGACTTGTCGAAGATCCGCACCAACTCTTCAAGCTCAAGGATGTTGTAAAAGCAAAGATTATCGACATCAAGGACGGCAAGATCTCGCTTTCTATTAAGGCGCTCAAGAAAAATCCGTGGAAAGAGTTTGAAGGTCATCTCAAACGCGGTGATCATGTCCGTGGCGTCGTCATCAAATACAACAAACACGGCGCGCTCGTCTCGATTCGCGAAGGCGTCGCGGGGCTCGTCCACCACTCTACATTTGAAAGCGAAGAAAAACTTCGCGAGACGCTCCAACTCGGACGCACCTATCCATTCACTGTCACGCTCTTTGAACCGAAGGAACAACGCATGACACTTGTCTACGGAGAACAAACGCTCGAAGATGAAAAAGAAAAGAAAGAGTAACAAATCAAAAAACTCCTGAAAGGGAGTTTTTTGATTGTGTAAAAATATGGTCAAAGTCTTATTTACACTGTTCTGTTGTGCCGACAACATTCATTGCGTCGGCCGGATTATTTCCGTTTGCAACTGTTTCTAGTTTTGCATTTCCACTGGAGTCAACACACCATGCCGAAGTAGAGGAAGTTTTGAGGGTGACTGCGGCGGCATAACTTTGTTCATCCGCTGGGGTTCCGCAGGCAGTACGTGTAATGCGTCCAGAGTCTAGACCCCCCGATGCCAATCCTGCAGTGCGGGCAATCTGCTCTATCACTGGATCAGCAAAAACAGTAAAAGGAGGAGAGCCGGTAGGGGTAAAACACGCGCCAGGTGCAACTGCATTGACGCCATAATTTTTATTGGTATCGTAATAAAGTGCCGCTTGCGTTTGTAACTGATGAAGCTCTTGTTTTATTACTGCGTCAGCACTTTTATCCTTACTCGTCCCCAAGCTCGCAAGTATCACCCCTGCCAAGATCCCGATCACGGCAATCACGACGAGAAGCTCAATGAGGGTGAACCCTGTTTCTTTTTTGTTGCTCATAGAGTTTGTAGAGATTAGTTATATGAAACGAACTTTCTCAGTATAGATTATTTTTGGTAAACATAAAGAAAGAAGCAGCCAGTTAAAAACTCCCGAGAAGGAGTTTTTAACTACTACTTACACTTCATCACTGATCCAGAATATCCCATCGCAGATGTCGGTAAATTTGCGGTAATTGGTTCCAACTTCGAATTTCCACTTGAGTCCACACACCAGGCAGTGGCGTTAGAAGACTTCAGCTGTACCGCCGTAGCAAAGCTCTGACTATCTGCGGCTCCGGCACACGCAGTCATGCTTATGGTAGTGCTGGGCGGAGTACCACTTACGGTACCTCCGGCAATTGTGCCAGCCTTTTCTATGATTGATTTAAAGGTTGGATCGTAAAAAACGCTCCATGTGACTGGGTTGGTATCAGTGGTTGCGTGGCACGCTCCTATCGCTAGACTACCGTAGTATTTATAGGTGTCATAGTAGAGCGCGGCTTGTGTTTGTATTTGACGAAGTTCTGACTCTATCGCGGCATCGGCGCCTTTGTTGCGGCTCGTCCCCAAACTCGCAAGTATCACCCCTGCCAAGATCCCGATCACGGCAATCACGACAAGAAGCTCGATAAGCGTAAAGCCTCTTTCTTTTTTGTTGCTCATAAGGTTTAGTAGTTAAGCGTACTACCTTAGTATACCCTATTTACTACCTTCTTTGCTATTAAATTTATTCATAACCTCATCAAATGTCATCTCTGGAAGCGCCTTGATAATTTCAAGCGATTTTTCAATCCCCTTTTTTAAAAGCGCTTCCTCCATCGGGGTGAAATCGGAGAGTAGAAACTTTTCAAAGCCGTCCGGTGGTGCGATGCGCGGTATGAGTGCCTCATCCACGGGGCGGACGCCAACGCGAATGCGAAAGAAATGGTTGGTACCGAGGTGATCAATGATGGACTGCACACCATTGTGATCTCCGCTTCCGCGGTCGATTGAGCATTTCACTTCTCCGAGTGGGATATTGATCTCGTCGTGAACAACCACCAGCGGACCCTCATAATGCTTCAACAGGACTTTTGTGGCATGTCCTGATTCGTTCATAAACGTGGTCGGCTTTGCAAGCACCACCCCCTCTGTTTGTGCGATTTCTGCAAAAAAAGCCTTTTTTTCTTCAAAGTGTGACTGTACCGCCTGCGCGTAGCGATCAAGCACGACAAAGCCGATGTTGTGACGGTTGTTTGCGTATTTTTTGCCCGGATTCCCGAGCCCCACTATGATAATCATGCATACTCATTGTACTGAAAAAATGCCTTTTTCCAACACCTTTAACATTACAAACGCGATACTGCTGTGAATGTTAGGCGACGATTTTTTAGGTCATTGTAATGACCTAAAAAATCGTCTATACTTGCCCCATTCATGAGTACTCGTTTCAAGCAGTTTTTAAGCAATCTACTCTATATTCTCGGCGCGATTGCACTCGCCGCGATCATTCAAGCGTTTATCATCCGTCCGTTTATCGTAAGCGGTACATCGATGGATCCCAACATCAAGGACAAGCAGTACCTCATTATCGATGAAGTAAGTTACAAGTTCCATCCGCCGGAGCGCGGAGATGTCATCGTGTTCAAGGCCCCGCCGGAGCCGACCAAGTACTATATCAAGCGTGTCATCGGACTTCCCGGGGATACCGTAAAAATAAGCGGCACCGCCGTCACTATCATCGACAAAGACCATCTGAAAGGCCTTACGCTCGACGAACCGTACATCACGCACGAGCATCAAGATTCGATGACGGTCACCGTCCCGCCCGGAAAATATTTTGTGATGGGAGACAACCGTGCCGCAAGCTTTGATTCACGTTCATGGGGCATGTTGCCGCAAGAAAACATTCGTGGTCGAGCACTCCTGCGACTCCTTCCATTATCCACTATCGACTATTTACCAGGAAAAGAAACCTACTCAAATGAGTAAATCAAAAAAAATGCAAGAACTCACCAGCCCGCGCGGCATGCGCGACATCATCGGAGATGATTATTACAAATTCCAAGGTTTTTTCGAAAAAGCGCAAGAAGTCGCCGTCTATTATGGATTCAAGCCGATCGAAACGCCGATCCTCGAACACGAAGAGACATTTACTACCGCGGTTGGCGTCGGTACTGACATCGTCGACAAAGAGATGTATACACTCAAAACCAAAGGCGGCGATCACCTTGCGATGCGCCCTGAACAAACTGCCGGACTTATGCGCGCCTATATTGAACACGGCATGCAAAGCCAGCCGCAACCGCTCCTCTTCTATCACAGCGGACCGGTCTTTCGCCACGACAAACCACAAAAAGGCCGCTACCGACAGTTCTATCAATTTGATGTCGATGTATTGGGAAGCGAAAAGAGCGTTGTTGATGCCCTGGTGATCCGCACTATCTACACCATTCTTGAAGAAGCGGGAGCAAAAAATCTCGTCGTCACCATCAACTCCATTGGCGACAAAGAGTCTCGCCCGGCATACATTCGTGAGCTCACCGCCTATTACAAAAAACATCTGGGCGACTTGCCACCGATTGATCGCGAACGACTCAAGACCAACCCCCTTCGCATTCTCGACTCAAAAGAAGAAAAAACGCGCGAGATCAATCAGGGCGCGCCGGACGCAGTGAGCTTTCTCTCCACATCGGGGAAAAAGCATTTCAAAGAAGTGCTCGAGTATCTCGATGAAATGGGTATTTCGTATCAGATAGACAAGATGCTCGTTCGCGGACTCTCCTACTACACCCACACTGTCTGCGAGATTATCGAGACTGACGAAGACGGAAGCGCAGTCACGATTGCCGCCGGCGGACGCTACGACTATCTCGGTAAACAACTCGGGAGTAAAAAGGACGTCCCTTCGATGGGGATGTCGATCGGTATCGATCGCATCATCGAGCGTCCGTGGTACAAAGACCTCGCGCCGCGCATCATGAAAAAACCGAAAGTATATTTTATCCAAGTCGGCTTTGAAGCAAAGCTCAAAAGTCTCAATGTTATCGAAATATTGCGCAAAGCGCACGTGCCGATGATCCAGGCGCTCTCAAAAGATTCGCTCTCCGCACAGCTCGCCGTGGCGGAAAAATCCGGTGTCCCCTACGTGATTATCTTTGGACAAAAAGAAGCGATGGATCAGACGGTGATTGTACGCAATATGGAAAATCGCTCCCAAGACATCGTTCCACTCGCCGAACTCCACACCTATATCAAACAATTGTAATGAAGCCCGTCCATATCATCCAAGAACCAAATGAAACGCTCCGCGTAATCGCACCACCAGTCTCGCCTGCTGCGATCAAGAGTGAAAAAATACAAACGCTCATCAAAGCGCTCTCGCATGCGCTCGCACAAGAGGAAGACGGCGTCGCCATCGCCGCGCCGCAGATCGGCGCGAGTGTGCGCATGTTTGTCGTTTCAAAAAAAGTGATTCGTCGGATAAAAGGAAAAGAAAAAAGCGGAGACCTCGTCTTTATCAATCCCGAGATCGTTCGCCTCGGCAAGAAAAAAGAAATGCTCTCAGAAGGATGTCTCTCTGTTCGCTGGAAATACGGCGTCGTCAAACGCTCGGTTACCGCAACCGTGCGCGCCATAAACGAACGCGGTCACGCGTTCGTCATGAGTGGTCATGGATTGCTCGCGCAGATATTCCAACACGAGATCGACCACCTCGACGGCATCCTCTTTATCGACAAAGCGAAGCACATCAAAGATATTCCTCCGACGGACACACAACATCTCCCCCACCATGCAACCGCACAATAAAAAAATCGCATTTTTCGGTACGCCGCCGTTTACCGTTTCATTTCTCGATGCACTTGCAGGCGCGGGATATTCCCCCTCACTTATCGTCACCACTCCCGACCGGCCCGTCGGTCGCGGACTCGTGCTCACCGCGCCGGAGCCAAAACAGTGGGCTCTCAAACACGGTGTCCGCGTTTTTCAACCCGAAACCATCGATGACACATGTGTCTCCAATCTCGCACAAGAGCCGTGGGATCTGTTCATCGTCGTCGCATATGGAAAGGTTCTCCCTGAAACACTTATCACCACCCCGACGCACGGCACCATCAACGTACACTATTCCCTGCTCCCAAAGTATCGCGGCGCCACTCCTGTTGAGTCCGCCATTCTCAACGGGGACACAATGACTGGCGTATGCATCCAGCAGATGCGTTTCAAACTCGATACCGGACCGATAATTGCCACAAGAGAGGTTTCCATCACGCCAAGCGACACAACAGCGATGTTGCGCGAGCGACTCAACACCGAGGCACTCACGATGCTTCCCGACACCGTGGAGAAACTGTTTTCTGGAACAATCACCGCGCATGAACAAGATGATTCACAAGCAACCCGGTGCACAAAGATCTCAAAAGAAGATGGCGAGATATCACTCTCCGATGATCCGATCATGCTCGATCGAAAGTTTCGCGCATACAGCCCGTGGCCGGGACTCTTTTTCTTTACGATGCGCGGGGGAAAAAATATCCGCATCAAAATAACAGACGCCCATCTTGAAAACGGACGCTTTGTCATCAGTACCGTCATTCCGGAAAGCGGAAAGCCGATGAGTTGGGACGAATTTCAACGCTGGCACACGTTTTAGCGCAAACCTCTGATCATATTTTTAAATTTGCGCGCACCACGACGGAAGACGCTCTCTTGCTTTCCTTTGGCGGCAGTGATCTCGTGCACCACCTCCGCGCGAATATCGTCGATGGCCTCATAGAGGTCGGCTTTTTCGGAGATTGCATAGTAGTGCTTGCCGAGCGGGGTCGTGACGTTTACCCGCGCCTCAAATATCTCTCCTTGTTTGTGATGCGATGTCGCCTTGCCTATCTCGACCATAAGCGTCGGCTCTCCGTCAGTGAATTTGCTGATGCTTTTGAGCCGTTTTTCCGCATAATCCTTGATCGCAGGGGTAAGCTCGATACCGGTTGCCTTGATTGAAATATTCATATATCTTCATTATACCAAGATGAAAATCATCGCCGCAATCATTGGCATCCTCGTCATTTTAGTGATGTTCCCCCACCTGCGCCGGGGCGAATTTCTCGCGCCAACTGAACTTCCGCCGGATACGTGGGTGGCGCACTACGGGACCGCGTTCGCCAGTCCATCTGAGGGCTACGGGTGGGGGCGGATCGACATTTGGAACAACCCAGACACTGCAACCCGGCGCGCCTCGACAGAGGAAGACTTCAGGATTAGATACTAGCCAGGTTGAGTAAACATCACAAAAGTGTTATATTGGCGGGGTTCTTTTGAAGATAAATACCATTCCCCTGTAGCTCAATGGTAGAGCAATCGACTGTGGCACAACGTTCTCTGGTATACTCATCAAATGTATACCAGAAAGAAAGATACTAGAACGTATGCCGATCGTGCCGCTTACATGCGCGAGGCTGTTAAAAAACGAAGAAAGAAAATTCGTGAGATGGCTCGTGAATATAAAGGCGGCAAATGTACGCTCTGTGGTTATAACAAGTGTCCCCGTGCCCTTAGTTTCCATCATCTTGATTCTAAAAAGAAAGATTTTGGTGTAGCGGCAAGGGGCTTCACGCGTTCTTGGGAAAAAGTTCGCAAAGAGATTGATAAATGTATCCTTCTCTGCGCAAACTGCCACATGGAAGTACACGATGGCATTACGCAGCTTCCTATAGAAATGTAGGTCGAAAACGAGGTGAACTCGGTGAAGCCCGCACTGTGCGGGTAATACCGAGCCAAGCTCCGACGCAAGGTCGGAGAAGGTGTAGAGACTATCCCGAAACGGGAGTACTCCGACAACTGTCGGCGGAAGCGCCTCGCTCCTCAAATGGAGATGATATAGTCCACCCCTTTTAGTAATAGAAGGACAAGTGTAATCGATTGGTTGTAGGTTCGAGTCCTACCGGGGGAGCCAGTTAGGACTGTCAGCCAGTTCTAGTACTAAATTAAACGGAGAAGCTATTGTAAAATATAGCTTTTTTCCGTTTACAGTCGGGTTCTGAAGTATGTAATTCAAAAACTGTCTTTTTCTAGCAGGTTCAGAACTATTATCAAAAATTGTTTTTGCTCTGCGTGCTACAGAAATAATAACTGCAACAGTATTTTGGTATTCGTAATCTGCCTTACTGTGTTCTGACATTTCAATTTCAAGTACTTGCATTTGGTCCTGAAGTTCTTGATGTTTCTTGTCATAGGTATCCTTAGTAATACTCTGGTCCAATAGAGCATCAAGTAATCTGTTCTGTTTTGCTTTTGTGTTGTTGTATTCGGTCTGTATACGAGTTATTTGTGCTTTATGGAATACCTTTTCCATTTCTGTACTTTCTCTTAGTTTATTTACGAGTTGGTTCTGAGTATCCTCTGTAATGCTCTCAAATCGCTCTAAAACCTCGTACACGGGCTTTAACAGGTCCTTTTCTGATACATATACTCGCTTACAAATACCCTTAGCATTCGTGCAGGAATAGTAGGTAAAAGTAAGTCCGCTTGGCTTAGTTTTCATTTCAGCACTCATTGAGCAACCGCAGTTTTGGCACTTGAGCAAGCCCTTAAAGATAAAGTCCTTTGAAAGGGTCTTGTGTGGGTTTATATTGCGTTTATTGCGTATTTGTTGGCACTTCTCAAAGAGTTCTTTAGTAATCAATTTAGGGTATCTGTGAGCGTAATTGCCGTACTTCTTTGACATAGCTATACCGCAGTAAAAACTATCCTTTAGGATATTCTCAATTCCACTTTTTGATAGTTTGTTTCCAAATCTGGTTCTTAAGCCAAGTTCAGTTATTTTATTTCGTATAGCTTCAAGAGAGTATTGGTCCGTTGCGTATAGCTCAAACATTTTCTGTATCAGATATGCTCGTTCGTCATCAAGGATAATATCTTTACGCAATCTTTTTTCTGCATCAAGTTGCACATTCAAATAACCAAGACGAACCGCTCCTGTCCATTCGCCATTTCTTCGCTTCTGTTCAAAAGCACGCTTCACATTGTCGCTAATTGCGTTTGAGTAGTAGCTAGCCATAACCAAGCTCATACTAAAACCACTCTTTTCTGTTGCAGAGAGTTTATCGCTAATTATTTGGTTGTCCGATACAAAGTGAAGCTCAATCTTTCCTTCAAGAGCTAGTTGGTATAAGTAAGCTACTCTCTTATCAAATACATTTCTAGCTAATCGGTCTACTTTATCAAAGCAAACTGCAACCTTTTCCTTTTTTATTATTTCTTCAATTCTAGCAAGAACCTTTCCGTCAAAGTCATCTCGTTTTTCTTTGTACGCACTTTCATCAAAGCTAAATATGTCTTTTTCTGCTACTTCAAAACCTTTTCTTTCGCAGTATTTCCTTATACGCTCAATTTGAGCAGGCAACGAGTTTCCAGCTTCTTTTTGTTCTTCTGTTGATACTCGTGAGACATTTATCGCTTTCATAATTAAACCGTGTTTACTAACACTTCTCTTTTTTGTAAAGATTTTTTTACTTTGACAGGTTTTGTTACTGGTGTTTTTTCCATCAAGAATAGGTATTCTTTATGAGCGTTGTTCTCGTTTGTTGCATTGAGCCATTTATTTGTCCAACGCATACTTGCCATTATGTTTTTTTTGTAATCAATCTCAATAATTTTAAGAACTTTACCTGTTTCATTAAGTATGTTTTCTAGTTCTTGTTTTGTTGCCCTTCCGCCAGAACTATATGAAAGAAGGATATATTTTGCATTAGTTTTTTTGATAAGGTCTCTTATTGCTTCCATAGCAATAAAACTACCATTATCATTTTTCTTATATTCTTCAAAAATAGAACCTGCTATTAAATCCCTTGTATCTTCACGTCTATTAACCTTACCGAAAAGTTTTGGCTTGTCGTGCTTTATAACAGAGGTCCAAATGTGATAGTAAGAGGCATATCTTACACGACTTGGTGGCATCTTCTCGTTATTAGAACCATATGGCGGGTCAAAATAAACAAGGTCAAAATAATTGTCTTGTACAACATTAAAAATATCATCTCGTATTACACTATGCTTGCCAGTAGTTTTTTTAAGTTCTGGGACTTTCAAAAACAAATCATTATAAGAGCGAGCGGACCATTTTGATAAATAGGAAACGAAATGTCCAAGAGTGCTATCTACTGCATCTAGTGCAAAAAGCAAACTTGTAAGAATAACCGCTTTATCAACATCAGAGAGATTTAATTCCTCTATCTTATCTCTGATAGCATCTAATTTTCTTGTATTCTTTTTTTGAAATGGCATTTTGACATCCATTTCTTCATCTCCACCATAGTTTTTTGTAAACCAGCCATCGTATCCCTTAAGAGAATTAAGTTCATCAATTATTTTTTGATAATACGCCTTATCTTTATTGTGTAGTAAAAAACATTTTCCACAAACTTCCGACCAATGAGCTATGTCGCTAGATGTTACGTCATAACCAGCTTGAGCAAGTGCCTGACTTACCCTTGTTGAGCCACTAAAACCATCAAGGACTGTCTTGATTTCTAGGTCTTTTATTGTTTCTAATATGTAAGGAATTATCTTAAGTTTTGAACCAGCATACTTAATTCCTTGTGTTTTGATATTAGAAAAATCTTTTTGATTAAATAAGTTTTTTGACATAGTTTACATTTTTTTCAATCTATCAATATCTTTTTGCAAAATGATATTGGCTTCTTTATGGCTTTCTTCAGTACTATTAAGAGCTAAACTGAACAATTTAACGAGAGTGTGATTGTGCGAATAATCAATCCAGCCGTTTGTGAGACTATCAAAATAAGTTAGGGCATTTTTTGTATTTGTCCAAAGACCTCTCTGAAGTGCGTTTGCTGAAGCACCACCGTATCTTACCTCGCAAATATAATCACCGTTACTGTCCAAAAACATAAAAATTGGGTGTTGCCTAGATTTTCCAGTTTTCTTTCCGTTATGGCTTTCTCCATTACCAATATATTTAATTCGGGCAGTTTCCTTCATAGCTTTTTCGTGGTCAAAAACCATAATATTACACTGCTTCTTTTTTTCGTTATAAATCAATGGCATTACATTTATATTATTGAAGTCCGCAAATGCAGATGAAGCAAATATCTCATCTATTTTTTTCTTATCAGTAATATCCTTTCCTTGTTTTTCAAGATAAGGAAACATTTTTTGCTCACTATCGGTTGAGAGTTGTAGTGGTCCATCCCCATACGCTTTCAAGCTTACAGGAAATTGAGATTGCGTAACCTCATTGATAATCATAATGTCTTCCTCACGCTCTTTCGCTCGGAAAAGGTCTTTACCAACGTGTATACTTTTGAAGTCATACATAAATTGGTTTATAAACTCTGCTATCCCTATTTCTGCTAAATCACCGTGGGTTTTATTCCCAATCAGTCGCATTGTAAAAATGTTAGACAAGGTATTAACAACTAGATGTCTATGTTTACTGACTAACAACTTAAATCTATCTTTGAAATCTTTATATGGGTTCATAAATGTTTGGTGATTATTTTGTACTTACTTTTTTGAGAAAAGTAGCAAACTCGTTTTTGTCTATACGAAAATCCCGACCGATTTTGTATGCTTTTAAGCGACCTGCCTTGATATATCGGTAAATGGTCATAATGTTTACCTCTAATAATTCCGCAAGGTCTTCCGCTCTATAAAACTCTTTTTCTTTATTCATAGTCATATTGTTTTACCTAATAATTATACTTTACACCGCTTTACATAGCAACTTTTAATCAGTGGACATCTTTTTACGCTTGTACGGCTTGTATTCGTCAAGCTCTTTATCTATCTGTGTTACCCAATCTCGGAGCTTATTCTTAGTTATAATCTCACTCGCTTCCTGCATATCCTTAGCAATTCTGTACCAAGTCCTATCGTGGGACCGCTTTGCGATAATAGTCCGTAGTTGTCTCATTCC
The DNA here is from genome assembly GCA_035548655.1 of Minisyncoccota bacterium. GTDB lineage: Bacteria > Patescibacteriota > Minisyncoccia > Phycocordibacterales > UBA9973 > UBA4124. The sequence continues at coordinate 2,431 of DASZSN010000001.1, read as the reverse complement.
ATTCTCATCTTTAGCCAGCATAAATAATCCGAGAAGATATATTGCTTGTTTTGGTTTCAGCTTCTTATCTGCAAGAAAGAGGGTTCGCAGGACATCTTTAATACTTACCGATATAGAGAACAGTCCAAGATTGCGTTCCTTGATGAGCTTTTTCCAATAATCAGTAACCACCTTCTTACTCATTTCAGTATTGAACACTGCTTTGAACGATGGGTTTTTCAGATACCCTAAATCCTCTAATACCTTGTTCATTTTCTGTTTCTGACTTAGGCGTATTTCAAAGCGTATTATCTCTTGTGGCTCATCTTCTTTGTTAAGCTCTGAGAATAAGTTGCGTTGGTATAGGGTCTGGTCCTTGTCTATTGCCCGCTTCTTATCCTTGGCTAAGTCAGCTACCTTATCGTAGATAACGAGTTGGTGCGAAGTGGTATGGGCATATAGGCTCTGTCCATCATTCATAAACCGTGTCTTGGCAAAATCAAAGCTTTTTCGCAGGTTCACTTTGTTCATTTCTGAAATCAAATGACTTACTGTATAGCCGTCTTGAAGTACTATATTCTTTGAGAAATGAACCGAACTTACGGGAGCATTTTGAAGGACTGATTTTGTAACTATCACGCCCATCGTTTTTAATCTGTCTTGTAGAGCATCAAGTACGGCTGGGAAATCCTTTTCTTCTAACTCATCGAGGTTATTGAGATACAAGAGCTTTGGTACTGAAAACTCCATTCGTACATTTGCTTCATAGGAAAATCTGCGTTTGTATCCAGTCAGTCTTGGGAAGTATTTTCCTGTATCCTTTTCAGCTTTACTAGGATTACGGACGAACTTTGCGTACTGTTCTGTCTTGGAATACAGCTCCCAACTAGATACCTCTGATAGGTATCTCATTTGGTCCTTCGGGATTAAAAGGCATATTGTATCAATCATAATGTTAGGTTTTCTTGGGTTGGTAAAGAGCAGGATTTTGTTTCTTGTCTTCTTCAATGAGCCACACAAAAGCATCGACCAGCCTTTGCCTGTCTTCGAGCGGAAGTTCATTTATTTGGAAGCTGTTTGTAGCTTCTTTTGGTCTGATAATATCCTGCATAATAAAATCCCGAAGGATTAACTTCAGGATATGCTTTACACAACTAGACAGATACTTACATTACAAAAACAGGAAACTAAATGTCCCTAATATCTTTTGCCGTCTTTTGGGCGTGGATTGATTTTGAAAAACGAGTTGCAGCTTTCTTGACTGCATCAGAAGACATTTGTATGTCGTATTCTTCAGCGAGAATTGCAGAGACGATGGCTTCCTTATAAATGCCTTTATGACTAAAATCATTCTGCCCTTTATATTTCTTCAACAGCTCTTTCTTGGAGAGCTTGTTTAGCTCATATACCAATCGGTTCTTTTCATCATCGCTTTCCTTGATAACCGAAGGATGCACATCGAACTGCTTGTAAAAGGTGTTTTTCTCGATGATATGCTCCTTCAAATCATCCCAGTTATCCTCTATGTACTGAATGACAAGCTCTTTCGTCGCATATGGTTTTATGACCAAGAATACGCTATTGAAGTGAGCAGATAATCTTTTTACAAATGCTTCATTGAAAATATACTTTCCACTATACGGACCTTCATCTCTGCCTTCCATATCATTTCCGTCTGGCGAGAAATGGTCTACACCCAAATATCTGCAGTTATGGCAAGCGACCTTGCTCTTTATGTACTGATTGATACCAACCTGTCCGAGTAGGAGGTACTTTTCAATGTAGTGGATGATAATGTGGTCATCAAGTAAATCTACGCCCCAGTATTTATTCATTAGGTTCAGTATTGTCGGAAAAAGCTTCGAGAGGTGTTTGTTTTCCTCAAAAATAGGGTGCTTGGCAATAAGATAATGATGGGTTTCGATAATACTCGAAAGTTCAAACATCATTGGCATCATACCAATACCTGTTTTGAACTTCTTCATAAAAGTTTTCAGGAAATCTTCTCTGTTTTCTTCACTAAGACGCTTTTTGTTTTGATACTCATACGCACTGGCAAATGCGTACAGTGTTAGGGATTGCTGCTGTGTCTTGGTCAGCTTTTTTATGAAAAACTCGGCTAGTTCTTGGGTATTAGTAAATCCTTCTACTGGCAAACCGAGCTCTTTCCGAGCAGTTTTTATATCATCGAAAAACCCTTCTCGTTTTAGGAGCTTATCAGCGATGATTTTATACTTCTTTTCGAAATAGTCATGAGTGTATTTCTTCACTCATATACCTTACTTTAGTTTACTTTGCTTTTCAATACCTATCCTTGAAAATCAATTTCAAAAGGATACATTCCCATTCCACAAGACCCCTGTAGGGTTGCAACCTGTTGTGTTCCAATATTTATATCAGTGCTTCCAGACTGTGGCAGTACTTGGCTGATATTCATACTTGGAATACGAAC